>NZ_JAPDDR010000006.1:300000-440241 GCF_025950095.1 Luteolibacter rhizosphaerae
GTCGGGCTTATCGCCGGCCCGCTCATCGGTGCCTTCGCTTTCGAAAAGCTCTTCGCAAAGCAGGAGCTCAAGCCCGCCGCCGTTTCCGGGGTCGGTTCGGTGGTCGGCACCGTTGCTGGCATGGGCATGAAGCTGGCGATCGGGATCGTGATGATCGTCTGGTTCTTCGTGGACTGCTTCTGGATAGGTTAAGCGCCGACGGGCTCCGTCCGGTTTTCAGAACTTGGCACTTCTCACCCGGGACTTCCGGCCCTAGGCTGGCCCCGCCGCTCTCCGGGTGATCGCAGTCTTGCTTGCAAGGCTGAGGAAAGTCCGGACACCGCAGGGCAACGCGCCTCTTGAAAGGGAGGGACGGCAGCGTCAAGGCTGCCGGACAGACAGTGCAGCAGAGAGCATACCGCCGATGGCCCGCAAGGGATCAGGTAAGGGTGAAAGGGTGGGGTAAAAGCCCACCGCGTGTCCGGGTAACCGGCGCGGCACGGCAAACCTCGCGTGGTGCAAGACAGAACAGGGGAAGGGCTGCCCGCCCGTCGTATCTCCGGGTATTAGTCGCAGTCCGCGCAAGCGGGCTCCCGCGCAAGCGGGGAGAGAAATGATCATCGACCTCCGCAAAGGCGGGGGAGACAGAATCTGGCTTACAGGAGAGCGGCCGCCTTCTTTTTCTTACCTTGCTCGCGAGCCATTCGCCGCCGGGCTAGACGGGCATCTTTCTCGTCGACCGGAATCGGAGGCGGGGGATCTAGAAGGTTGGTCCCGCTCCCATGGCTGGCAGCTAGGAGCTTCATCAGGATAAAAGCCGCCATTCGCATCGGCTTCGGAACATATTTCTGAAGCCAATCCCGTAATATTGAAGCCGAAGGCCGGTGGTCTTCTGGAGGAGGAGTTTCCATTTGGCCTCGACTAGGATTGCGAGTCCCGATTCATGCTGATCAAGATAGGATTCCTAGGATGGGATAGATCGTAGATGAATGAATAAACAGCGGAATAGACGACTTGGCCGCTTTCACCCGGTAGGGTGTCGGCCGAGACCGATCGGCTGATCCGCAGATGGCCTTCGTTAGTCCAACCCATCACGCTTTCATGGCTCCGCGGTCTGAACTCTTTGAATCCCGGAATTACCGCCTCGATCGGGAAGGCGGGTAGCTTCACCTCCTTACAAGCGATGCCTCCTCGTGGAGCGTCCCTAATGACAAAAACGATGACGTGAGAGTAAAAGCGCTCGGAAACCGTGAGGGCAACCCGGTCACCTTTTGGAGTCCAAGTCGCCTTCATGTTCTCCCGGATCGGTCTGGCGTCGCTATTGGCGTCACATGAATACTGGATTGCAGCGAGCAACTTGCCCGTCGCCCGCTCGCGCACCAAGATCTTCGGGAAGGAATCTCCTTTAAACTCAAGTTGGTTCCAATCCACCTGATCCTTATCGGTGGAGACCGCCACCTCGAAACGCGCCTCCGGGTCGGGTGAAGCAGACACTGCGACGGGGGCTCCCACGCATGGGAACACAAGGGCTGTCAGCAGCAGGGGTATCACCCGGATCATGGGGTCACTATTGGGGCGGAGGTGCGTTTCGTCAGGGCGGTTTTCGGCTCTCACCGCAGCGGCGGGGGCACGATTGACGAGTTGCCGTCCTGTCTGCTGTTGTCCAGGATCTTCGCGAGGCCGGCTACGGCGCCGCCGATGTCGCTCAGGTTCTGCGGCAGGATCAGGGTGTTCGTTTCCTTCGCGAGGTTGCCGAACTGGATGACGTACTGCTCCGCGATCCGCAGGTTCACCGCGTCCTTGCCGCCCGGTTGCTGGGTGGCGTGGGCGATGCGGATGATTCCTTCCGCCGTGGCGTTTGCCAGCAGTTCGATCTCGCGGGCCTTACCTTCGGCCTCGTTGATCTGGCTGAGCTTCTTGGCCTCGGATTGCTTGATGACTTCCTGCTTCTGGCCTTCTGCCACGTTGATCTGCGCCTCGCGCTGACCTTCGGAGAGGGCGATGGTCGCACGGCGTTCACGCTCCGCGCGCATCTGCTTCTCCAATGCGTCCTGCACCGATTGCGGCGGCTTGATGTTCGCGATCTCGTAGCGGGTGATCTTCAGGCCCCAAGGCTCGGAGGCTTTGTCGAGCGCGGTGATTACTTGCGCGTTGATGGTATCGCGTTCCTCAAAGGTGCGGTCGAGTTCCAGCTTGCCAATCTCCGAGCGCAGGGTCGTCTGCGCGAGCTGGGTGGCGGCGAAGTAATAATTGTCGATGCCGTAGGAAGCGAGCTTCGGATCGAGCACCTGCATGTAGAGCAAGCCGTCGATCTCGATCGAGATGTTATCCTTCGTGATACAGAACTGCGGCGGCACATCCATGGCCACTTCCTTCAGCGAGTGCTTGTAGGCCACGCGCTCGATGAAGGGGATCGTGATGTGAAAGCCTGCCTCCATCGTGCGGTGATACTTGCCAAGCCGCTCGACGATGTGGGCCTGCCGCTGCGGGACGATCCGTGCGGTTTTGATCAGCGCAACGACCAGGATAGCAACCAGCGCGACGACCAAGGCGGCAAAGAAACCGGAACTTCCGTCCGACTGGGCGAGGAGTGGCGTGAGGAATGTGGCGTTCATGATTGGGGTGGGGAATGAAGGAGTCGATGGATCAGCGGCGGGGGCGGACGTGGAAAGTGAGGCCTTCGCGGCGCTCGATGATCACCGTGCTGCCGGCAGGAATGGCGACTTCGCTGCGGGCCTTCCAGTTCGCACCCTTGATCTCCACTTGGCCATCGCCGCCGTGACCCGGTAGCGAGGTGATCACGCGTGCTTCGCGACCGGTGAAATCGTCGTCGCTGTGGTTGAAATTCGTCGAATCGCCCACGAACCACTTCTTCACGTAGCGGCGCAGACCGAAGAGCAGGATCGCCGAGCTGATCCCGAAAACCGCCGCCTGCTCGCCGATTCCGTCGGTCAGGCCCATCCAAGTCGTCAGCGCCGTGATGATCGCGCCGATCCCGAAAAACACGATGATCACCCCCGGGGCGAAAAATTCGACCATGATGAGCACGACTCCTACGAGGAGCCAGAGGGTTTTTGCATCGAGAGACATCGGAAATCAGCGGGTTTTCGCCCTGCGTTCTAACACGCTACACCACCCCGGCGAATTACAAAGTGGGGGGAATCGTGGAGGGCAAGAATGGCAGAACTTTGCGGCTGCGTGGGAGAGTCCGGCGGGCTAGGATCACCCCGATGCACGATCCCTTCCGAGAGCCGTTGAAAAAAAGGGTGGGTGGGAGCTTGAGTCGATTGCCTCCTTTGGAGAGGCTCGCGATGCTTCGACGCAATGCCCTCATGCTTCGCGGGGGCAGATGGGCACCTCCGGCTGATGATGGAACCTTCGTTCGAAAGGTTGTTGGTATTGCTCGCTGAGGGAAAAGGGTTTGGCTTGATGCAGCGGCTTTGCGCCGGCTGCTTGATGATCCCCGAGCCCTCGATTGATCCTTTCCTTTCTTCCTCCTGTTCATCCCTTGCGAAGCGGCCAAACTCCGCCCGTGACCACTTGGGAGGCAGCTTGTTCCACCGTCGATTCCTGTCTCGCGCGCGGCGTGAGCGAGTTCGTGATCTGCGCCGGAGCGCGGAATGCGGCCCTTGTTGAAGTCTTGGCCCGCGCGGAAGCCGCTGGCGTGGCCCGGGTCTGGCGTCATTTTGAGGAACGCAGCGCCGGATTCTTCGCGCTAGGCCGGACCATGGCCACGGGCGAGCCCTGCGCGGTGGTCACCACCAGCGGCACCGCCGTCGCCGAGCTGCTGCCCGCCGTGGTCGAGGCCTATTATCAGGGCCGCCCCCTGCTGGCCCTGACTGCCGATCGCCCGGAGCGCTTCCGCGGCACCGGTGCCCCGCAGGCGATCACCCAGCCCGGGATCTTCGGCGAGCATGCCGGCACCGGAGAGATCTCCGCTTGGCTCCAGCGGGCGCCCTGGCACTGGAATGTCGAGCTGGAGGAGGACTTCCAGCCCGGTGAATGGACGGCACCCTCAGGACTCCAGAAGCCGCGGATCCCACCGCCGAATTTCTCCGTGGCGGAGCTAGCCCACTGGCTGCGCGACGATCTCTACCGCGGTCTCGTCGTGATGATCGGCGATCTGGAGCCGGAGGATCAGGAGCACGTTTTCCACTTCTGCGTCGACCTCGGCGCTCCCGTCGCGGTCGAGGCGACCAGCGGCCTTCGCGAAGCCCTCGTCGAGCTCTGCCTGCCGGATCCCGACCGGATGCTGCGGGAGACGCCGCCGGGCAAGGTCCTGCGGATCGGCGGGGTGCCGAGCGGTCGCTTCTGGCGCGATCTCGAGAACTTTCCGGAGACGGAGGTCTGGAATATCACCCGCACCGGCTTCCCCGGTCTCGCCCGGGAATGCACCACCATCGTCTCGCCGGTGGGCCGGGCGATCAAGGGACTGGGTGACGTGGAGAAGGCAGGCGACGCGCTCGACTACTTCCGTCGTACTTCACGCCGTGCCGGGGAGATCGAGGATCTGGTGGAAGCCTACCCGGAGAGCGAGCCCGGCCTGCTGCGCGTCCTCTCCGCCTATGCTTCCACCGGCTCGGCCTTGTATCTCGGCAATAGCATGCCGATCCGCGAGTGGAACCTCTTCGCCCAGTGCAGCAAGCCGGTGACCGATGTGCGTGCGAATCGCGGCGTGAACGGCATTGATGGTCAGCTCTCCACCTGGCTCGGCTGGACGGCGGACTTGGAAGACGCCTGGTGCTTGGTGGGCGATCTCACCGCGCTTTACGATCTTGCCGCACCCGCATGGCTCGGGCAGATCGAGCGAAAGGGCCGGGTGCTGGTGGTGATCAACAACGGTGGCGGTCAAATCTTCTCCCGCCTGCCCCGGCTCGACTCGATGAGCGAGCGGGCGAAGGAGCTGATGCTGAATCCCCATGAAGTTCGTCTCGATAGCTGGGCGGCCATGTGGGGCATGAATTACCTCCGCATCGCCAACGAGGACGGCTTCGACGAACTCTCCCCTGGCGAAACCCCCTTGGTTGTGGAAGTGGTCCCCGACGCCGAAGAAAGCGCCTTCTTCTGGAAGGCGTGGGACGCCATGAAATGAGCCGCCGCTACTCCAACCCCTGGCCACACGAAGATCATTCCGTCCTGTCGCTGCTGCGCTGGCGGCTCGGCCGGATGCCGAATGACGAGCGCTTCACCACGGACGACAGCCCAGCGCCGTTAGTCCCCTTCACGCCGGCCGCTCCGCCGGAGCAGGGCTGGCGGATCACTTGGCTCGGGCATGCTTCCTTCCTGATTCAGGGCCTCGGGCACAGCTTCCTGATCGACCCCGTCTTCGCCGATCACTGCGCGCCGTTTCCGATCAAGTCGCTCTATCGCCGTGTTCCGCCACCCTGCCGGATCGAGGACTTGCCCAAGATCGACGCGATCCTGCTGACCCATTCTCACTACGATCATCTCGATCTCGCCTCGTTGCGCACCATCGGCACGGACATCCCGGTGGTGATCTCATCCGGCCACTCGAAGTGGCTTCGGGGAAAGGGCTTCACTCATGTCCGTGAGCTGGCTTGGAACGAATCGCTGGAGCTCTTCCCCGGAATCAAGCTGAGTTCCACCCCGGCCCAACATTTCTCCGCCCGCACACCCTTCGACCGGAATGTCGGCCATTGGTGCGGTTGGTTGTTAGAGGGCGGCGGCGTGAAGCTCTGGCATGCAGGTGATACTGGCTACTGCCCGGCCTTCCAAGAGATCGGCGAGAAGCATGGTCCCATCGACTTCGCCATGATCCCGATCGGTGCCTACTCGCCGCGCTGGTTCATGCGGCCGATCCACATCGACCCGGAGGAAGCCGTGCAGGTCTTTCTGGACGCGCGTTGCAAGCGAGCCATCGCCATGCACTGGGGCACCTTCCCGCTCACCGATGAACCGATGTCCGAGCCGCCGCTGCGGCTTCGTCGCGCCGTAGCGGAAGCCGGTTTGGCGGAGGATGCCTTCACCACCGGAGCCGTGGGCCAGAGTTGGACGCTTCACTGACCCTGGTAGGGCACTGGCGCGTCATCCGGTAGCGGCTGGTCCGTCCCGGGAAGCGGCGGAAGATAGTCATCGGAGGGCAAGGGTTCCGGTGCAGGCTCTGGCACGGGTTGCTGTGCCGGATCCTGCGGCAGGATCTTGGACCGAGCCTTCGTCTGCCCGGCCTTCTCCTTCGCTTCCTTCTCGGCTTCCTCTTTTGCCTCCTCTGGTTTCTCCTCGTCGCTCTTTTTGAAAGCGTTCGCGGACTTGTCGTAAGCTTTCTTCCCCACCTTCGCCGTTCCTTCAACGACCGCACCCGCCACCTTGAATGGAGCCCTCACCAAGCCGCAGGAGGGCAGCAGCGGAAGTGTCACGATCAAGATGATCCGCGGGGCAAGCGATCCAAGCATGGGAGGAAGACTAACAATCCCGGGTTTCTCCGCCAGCAGTTTGACGGTTTCAGCATGCGCTTGCTGCGAGTTCCAGCCGGAGCTTTGATTCGCGGAGAATGAAAGGAACGCTCTGGTGCCTCCACGGGGCCGTCGGCATGGCCGCGGACTGGCAGGGGCTGTCCCTGCCCGGATGGGCGGTGAAGAGGGTGGATCTCTGGCGCTTCCTCGATTGCTGCGCGATGAGCATGGAGGAGTTCGGCCGCGCCCTGAACACCGAGGCGCGGGCGGAGCAGGGACCGAAGGTGCTCGTCGGCTACTCGATGGGCGCGCGGCTTGGACTGCATGCCTTGCTCCAAGGCGGTCCTTGGGAAGCAGCGGTCTTGATCGGCCCACACCCGGGCTTGGAGCAGGAGGCGGATCGGGTGGCGCGGCGGGAGGCGGATGCCGAGTGGGCCTCGCACGCCCTCTCTGGCGATTGGCGGGATTTTCTGGATCGCTGGGAGTCCCAGCCGGTTCTCGGCGGCTCCTCCTTCCCGGCGGATCGCGCTTTGCTCTCCGCCCGCCGTCGCGAGGTGGCACGCAGTTTTATCGATTGGTCGCTCGGCGCGCAGCTCCCTCTCTGGGACCGGCTGGGCGAGATCCGCTGCCCGGTCCTCTGGTGCGCGGGCGAGCGGGATGCGAAGTTCCGCGAGCTGGCAGAACGGGCCGTTCCGCGTCTTCCGCAGGGTGAATTGTGGCTCGCCCCGGGTTCCGGACACCGCGTTCCTTGGGAGGCCCCGGCGGCATTCCGGGAGAAGCTGGGGGAATTTCTTGAGCGGGTGGCGGGCTAGGCCAAGACTGCCGCCGCCATGTGGACCACCGTTCGCGAATTCGAGGACATCCGTTATGAAACCACGGATGAAGGACAGATCGCCAAGATCACCATCAACCGACCGCAGGTCCGCAATGCCTTCCGGCCTTTGACCGTGAAGGAGCTGCTCATCGCCTTCGAGATGGCGCATGAGGATCCGGAGGTGGGGGTCATCATCCTCACCGGCGAGGGCCCGGACGCCTTTTGCTCCGGCGGCGATCAAAAGGTGCGTGGCCACGCCGGCTATGTCGGCAGCGATGGCGTGCCGCGCCTGAACGTGCTCGACCTCCAGAAGAAGATCCGCGGCCTACCCAAGCCGGTGGTCGCCATGGTTGCCGGTTATGCCATCGGTGGCGGCCACGTGCTGCATGTCGTCTGCGATCTCACCATCGCCGCGGATAATGCCCGCTTCGGCCAGACCGGTCCGAAGGTCGGCTCCTTCGACGGCGGCCTCGGCTCCAGCTACCTCGCCCGCATCGTCGGCCAGAAGAAGGCCCGCGAGATTTGGTACCTCTGCCGCCAGTATGACGCGCAGCAGGCGCTCGAGATGGGCCTTGTGAATACCGTGGTGCCGCTTGCGGAGCTGGAAGCGGAGACCCTGAAGTGGTGCCGCGAGATGCTCCAGCACTCGCCGCTCGCCCTGCGCTGCCTGAAGTCCGCGCTGAATGCCGATTGCGATGGCCAGATGGGCCTGCTCGACCTCGCCGGCAATGCCACCCTGCTCTACTACATGAGCGAGGAAGCGAAGGAGGGGAAACAGGCCTTCGTCGAGAAGCGCAAGCCGGACTTCAAGAAGTTCCCGCGCGTGCCTTGAGTTCGTTCTGTTGGGGGTATGCGAGCATGCTTGCATCCCCCCATGGGTTTGATATCAAGCGTATAGCCGTAAAAGGCTTGCACTAACCCATGAAACACCAAAGTCGCTACCACATGTCGTACGCTGCTGCCCTCATGGCACTGGCGTCCCTCACGCCAACCGCCTTCGCGGGCAAAGGCCCTGAACCGGAACCGGACATCGATTCCGGCATCGCCGTTGCTTCCGGCATCGGAAATGCCGCTTTGACCTCTGCCCGGACGACCACCCGCGATGTCGGGGACCGTCTCTTCCGCATGCGCGCGGGCCTGCGCCCGATGGAGCACACCGTCCAGGAAGAGGTCGCCCCTGCCGCCGGTTCGAAGGGCGGGATCACCACCAGTCGCACCGTCTCCAGCATGAACTGCTGGGAAGTCTATGGCTCCCTCTTCTACTACACGGAGCAACAGGATGCACAGTTCCGGAACATCCCCGGAGTCGTCGGCGGCCCGAATGGCGGCATCCTGCTCGTCCATCCGGACACGGATCTCGATATGTTTGGCGGCACCGTCGGGCTCGAGCGTCACTTCAATGAGAACTGGAGCGGTGGCTTGGCCATCAGCGGCTCGAATACCGATGTCGATATGACCTTCGTCGGCAGCAGCGATCTCGATACCATCGCGGTCACGCCATACATCTCCTTCTACAAGGCGGATGCCTTGGGTGCCTCGGATTTCTGGGCGGACGTGATGTATTCGCATGGCTTCCACGAGTTTGATATCCAGCGCCT
This sequence comes from Luteolibacter rhizosphaerae, assembly GCF_025950095.1. NCBI lineage: Bacteria > Pseudomonadati > Verrucomicrobiota > Verrucomicrobiia > Verrucomicrobiales > Verrucomicrobiaceae > Neoluteolibacter > Neoluteolibacter rhizosphaerae. Next base: position 308,802 of record NZ_JAPDDR010000006.1, read on the forward strand.
CACTGCGGGCGGTCTCGCCTCCGGATCCCCGGATGCGGATACCGACCAACTGGAGTTCACGACCGGCTTGAACTACCAGTCCGGCAATGTGACCCATGGACCCTATGCCGGTCTGCGTTGGATCGATGGTTCAGTGGATTCCTACACCGAGGTCGGCCCCGGTGCGGGCTTCTTCCCGGAGCAGGACATCGAGTCCCTGGCCAGCATTCTCGGCTATCAACTGTCCTTCCCGATCCAGACTTCCGCGGGCACTCTCGTCCCGCAGGTGCGGGGTGCTTGGGAGCATGAGTTCGAGGATGACGGGAATACCATCCTCGGCTTCCCGCTGGGTGAGCGCGATGAAGATACCGCCGTCTTCGGTGCGGGCATCGGCTACTACTTCAACAGTGGCTGGAACACCGTGCTCGATTACGAAGGCCGCCTCGGTAGCAACATCGAGGGCCACTACGTCTCGCTGAAGGTGGGCAAGGAGTTCTAAACGCAAGGCTCCGATCGGTTGTTGGCCCGTCCCGGGTGTTTGCCGGGGCGGGCTTTTCGCTATCTGTGCTTGGCAGGAGCTCCCCGGAGGGGCTTGTTCCGGGCGTGATCAAGCCGCTTCTGCTCGCGACCCGGCCGAAGACCCTGCCCGCCGCCATCGTGCCGGTCTGGGCGGGCTGCGTGCTGGCGTGGAAGCTCACCGGCGGCTTCGATCTGCTGCTGGCGCTTTGCACCCTCGGCGGTGCGGTCTTCATCCAGATCGCCACCAATCTCTTCAACGACGCGATCGATGCGGCGAAGGGTGCGGATACCGAGCGACGCACCGGACCGCAGCGTGTCACGGCCAGCGGCTTGCTTTCGCGGAAGGCGGTGATGACCGGAGCCGCCGTCTTTCTCCTTCTCGCCATCGCCTGCGGTGCCGTGCTGATCCATGCGGCAGGCTGGCCAATCCTGGCGATCGGAATCCCTTCTCTCTATCTCGCCTACGGCTACACCGGTGGCCCATTCCCGCTCGCCTATCGCGGCATGGGAGAGATTTTCGTCGTGGCCTTCTTCGGCTTGGTCGCGGTGGGTGGCACTGTCTTCGTCCAGACCCTCCAGTGGCGCCCGGAGGCCTTGTTGCTAGGTGGGCAGATCGGGCTCCTCTCCGCAGTGCTGATCTCGATCAACAATCTGCGCGATCGTGAGGAAGACGCTACCACTGGCAAGCGTACGCTGGCCGTGCGTCTCGGTCCGAAGGTGGCGCGGATCATCATCTGGCTGGAGGTCAAACTCGCCGTCTTCCTCGGGCTGGCATGGTTCGCCTTCAAGCTGCCTTGGTTGGTGCTTGCGGTGCTGCCGCTGTTGACCCTCGGTCTGCGGATCATCTGGGGTGCCTTCACCATGCCGGAAGGGCGGGGGATGAACAAACTCCTCGCGCTCTCCGCGCTCCAGTTGGTCGCCTTCGCTACCCTCTTCCACGTACTCGCCCGCCTCTGAAAGCCGCCGCTCCTTTCGATTGGCACTTGGAACTTCTCACTTGGAACTTTCCCCGATGGGCATCACCGATCTCACCACCGCTTCCGGCCGTATCATCTGGTACTGGCACTATCGCCTGAAGAGCCGGAAGGATCTCAACTCGCGCTCCACCCGCCGCGAATTCGAGGGTGTCTTGCTGAAAGACTCCGAAGGCGGCCATGCCTGCATCCAACCGTGGCCGGAGCTCGGCGATCCGAGCTTGGCGAAGTGCCTCGAAGACCTTGCGGGTGCTCGCCGTTGGCCGATCGTTCGCCGGGCATTGCGTTGCATGGAGATGGATGGCGCCGCCCGCTCGGTGGAGGATCCCTTGTTCGAGGACTTGGAAGTTCCGCTCAGTCACGCCACACTGGTCTCGCGCGACGAGTTAGAAGTGGCCCGCGCGGTGGAACTCGGATTCACCGTGGCCAAGCTGAAATGTGCCAGCGATTTGGTCGGCACGGGGGCCTTTCTCGATGCCATGATAAAGGCTCACCCGTCCCTCAAGTGGCGTCTTGATTTCAACGAAAGCGGAACGGCGGAGGACCTCGTGGCATGGATCGCCGCGCTACCGGCGGAGACGCGTGGTCACATCGAGTTCATCGAGGACCCCTGCGAATATTCGGAGCCCAAGTGGCGCGAGCTCCATCGAAAGACCCGCATGCCATTGGCGGTCGATCGCGAAGCTGCGCCAAGTGCGGCGGATGCTCAGGTAATGGTCATCAAACCGGCCATTGATGAGCCGTGGCTTCTAGCGGAAGCTGCCCAAGGGATGGGTCAGCGCGTGGTCGTCACCAGCTATATGGACCATCCTCTCGGTCAATCCTTCGCCGCTTGGGAGGCCGGACGTCTGGCGCTCCCGTTTCCCGGCTTGGTCGGAACATGCGGCTTGCAGACGCATCATCTTTTCGAGCCGGATGCTTTCTCCGAGGCTCTCGGACCTTGGTCGCCGGATTTTCATGCAGCACCGGGCACCGGGCTGGGTTTCAATGATCTGTTAGCGAAGCTGCCATGGAAGCGTCTGCCCTGATGGGTCCGGGATTCTGGACGGAGGATCGGCCCGTATTGATGGGCTTCTCCGGCAGCGTACCCGAAGGCATCCCGGGTCTTGTCTATTTCAAGACCTCCGGCAGCACCGGCGAGCCGAAGTGGATTGGCCTGAGCCGTGAAGCTCTGCTCGCCTCCGCGACCGCGGTGAATGCTCATCTGCACGTCAGTCGCGGGAGTTGCTGGGTGCTCACCCTGCCGCTGCATCATGTTGGGGGCTTCGGCGTTGTTGCACGGACCTATCAGGCCGGTTGTCGCATGGAGCATTTCGCTGACAAGTGGCACGCGGAGAACTTCGCGAGCTGGCTGGCGGATACGGGTGGGACGCATCTCTCGCTCGTGCCGACCCAGGTTCATGACTTGGTGGCTGCTGGCGCGAAGGCTCCGGAAAGCTTGAAGGCGGTCGTCGTCGGTGGTGGTCGCTTGCCGGAGCATGTCGGACAAGCCGCGCGCGATCTCGGTTGGCCGGTGCTGGCCAGCTATGGCATGACTGAAGCCTGCTCGCAGATTGCTACCCAGGATCTCGAATTACTAGGTCAGCCGTATGTCACCCGGCCAATCAACCTGTTGTCATGCTGGGATGCCGCGACGGACGCAGACGTCCGCCTGATGATCTCGGGTCCGGCGCTCTTCAGCGGAACACTCCGGACACATGGCGGGGAATGGAAGTACGAGGAACGTCGTGGCAAATGGTTCACCAGTTCCGACCTCGGAAAAGTGGAGGGCCGGCAGCTCTGGATCGAAGGTCGCGCCGACACCTTTGTGAAGATTCTGGGCGAGCTGGTAGATCCGGTGGCGGTCGAAAACGAATTGCTAACAATCGCAGCTGCCGCGCCCGGAAGTGCCGTGGTTGTAGCGATTCCGGACAAGAGAGCGGGCTTCAAACTCGTGCTGATTCACGAGAACCTCACGCCTTCTTCGTTTTGGGAGGAAGTGATCCGGCGCTATCATGAGTCTTGTGCAGGCTACCGTCGCATCGCCTCGATCAAGGGCATCGCATCGATCCCTAGAAGCGAGCTCGGCAAGCCGCAGCGCGCCTTGCTGTCGCGATTTGCGGAGCAGGGGAGTATTTGAGTGTTGCCATTCCAGTGAGGATGGTGATTATTCAGGAGTCTTGATTAAAAGACCCTACCATTTGCCGCCGCGTGGCGGTTTGACGGAGCCCGGTGGCGGACCGGTTCTTCGCTCCCCGTGATCCGCCAGGTAACTAACCACCCCACCTGCCCTATGATCCACCGTGCCGAGGATGTCCAAGCCCGACTTTTCGAAGAAATCCAACACGGTGGAGGAGTCGGTCGAAGGACGAACGGAACGGGGAAGAAAGCGCAGCCGAGCGACTTCGGCCTGCGTGCCCCGAACCAGGCCGTGAAGAATTTCGTGCTGGATACGAATGTGCTGCTGCACGATCCCGCATGTCTCTCCCGCTTCACGGATAACCATATCTGCCTGCCGGTGGATGTGCTGGCCGAACTCGATCGCTTCAAGACCGAGCAAACCGAGCGCGGCGCGAATGCCCGTCGTGTTCACCGCGTGCTCACCGAGATGTTCTCCTGCGCGCGCAAGGTCACCAGCGGTGTGCCCACGGAAGGTGGCGGCAGCATCCGCCTTGTCATTTATGATCCCCAGCTCTGCCCGAAAAACTCGGACATGCTCACCCGCTTCCACCGGATCTTCCCGGATAAGGAGCGTGTAGACCATCGCATCCTCGCCTGCACCCTGCTATTGATGAGCCATAACCAGGCCCCCGTGGTGCTGGTGACGAAGGATATCAACATGCAGCTCAAGGCCCGGGCCGTGGGCATCGAGTGTGAGGACTACCTCAACGACAAGGTCGATCCCCGCGAAGTCTCCAGCTACGATGTTCGTCGTATCGAGGTGGACGGCAACGAGCTCCAACGTTTCGCCAGCACCGGCGAGCTTTTGATGGAGCGCGAACTCCGCCCCGAGGTCTGCGTGAACGAATACGTTCTCCTTGAGGCCGGTGAGCGCCAGACCATGCCCGCGCGCATGACGGCGGATGGCCGCTTGGTTCGCCTCCTCATTCCGGAGGCACTCAAGATTCAGGACGGCACCGCCCTCAAGCCGATGAACCTCGGCCAGCGCTGTCTCATCGATGCGCTCCTCAATCCGGATATCTCGCTGGTGACCTGCTTCGGCCAAGCCGGAACGGGCAAGACCCTGGTGGCGGTCGCCGCCGGTCTCCACGAGATGTTCAACCGCCGCTACAATGGTCTCACGGTGAGCCGCCCGGTGGTGGCCATGGGCGATCAGCTCGGCTTCCTGCCCGGGACTTTGGATGAAAAGATGCGGCCATGGCTGCAACCCATCCATGACGCCTTGGATCTCCTCATGCGTCCGTCCACCCCGCTCGGCCCGCGCCGCAAGCAGGCCAAGAAGGAGGGCGGTAACGAAGGTGGAGCACCGGTCAAAAAGCCTTGGGAGCACCTCATGGAGCAGGGGATCATCGAGATCGAGGCCCTTTGCTATATCCGCGGCCGCTCGATCCCGAACCGCTTCTTCGTGCTGGATGAAGCCCAGCAGCTCACCCCGCAGGAGGCCAAAACCGTGGTGACCCGCATGTCCCGCGGGTCGAAGCTGGTGATGTTGGGCGATCCGGCACAGATCGATAACCCCTACGTGGACAGCCGCAGCAATGGCCTCGTTTACACCCGGAACCGTCTCAAGGGCCTGCCCTTCGTCGCTCACGTCTCGCTCAGCCGCGGCGAGCGCTCGGAGCTGGCGGATGCCGGCGCCCAGATGATGTGATCCTCTGTTTTTGAAGGGCGCGGGACCTTTCCCGCGCCCTGATTGACAGGCTCGGTAGCCCGTCGTTTACTGCTGGCGATGTCGCTTTGGTCGCGTGGATTCCTGCTCTTTGCCCCGGTTCTGATGGCCGGCTGCGGGATGATGCCCGAGACGGGCGGTTGGCGTGATGCGCTGATGACCCATACTTCCCAGCTCGGCTACCGGAATTGGATCGTCGTCGCGGAGGCCTCCTTCCCCGCCCACAGCCGTCCCGGCGTCCGCCAGATCACGGCGAATGACGAGATCCCGGCCGTCGTGGACGAAGTCCTGAAGCGGCTTGAACAGACCGAGCACGTCACCCCGCACATTTTCGTCGCCCGGGAGATGGGTGCGGTTGAGAACGACTACGCTCCGGGCATCGACGAGTTTCGCAAGCAACTCGGCGTTGCCCTCCACGCCCGCGAAACCACCGAGCTGGAGCAGCAATCGCTCATGACGCTCATGGAAGATGCGAACAAGAGCTTCGAGGTGCTCGTGATCCGCACGAATACGGCCTTGCCCTACACCAGCGTCTTCATGGAGCTGCAGCCGGGCTACTGGAATTCGGACTCGGAATCCCGTCTGCGTGAGCAACTCGAGCGCCAGCGGATGGAAAAGCTCGCCCGCCCCATCCCCTGAGGGCACTCTCCCCGCGGCGATGAACAAGACCGAAGAAATCCGGCTGGAGCGCGAATCCGCGTGGATCGGAGATGCCGTACTGGCCCTCTTTGCCCGCAGTTGGGTCCTGCGCGAGCGCGGCACCATGGATGGCGAGTGGTTCACCCGCATGACCTCGAACGGTTTCCTCAGCGCTTTCGGAGCTCCGACCTCTGTCGAGGCGAAGATCGGCCGCATCTACCGCGATCAGGGCCTCGAAGCCGCCTTCGCTTGGATCGACTCGGAGTTCGTGCCGCTTTTCCGCAAGCAGATGGCGAATCGCTGAATGACGCCAGGTGGCCTCACTTGAAAGCCCGCCCCCGGGTCAGATACCCCGCCAGAGCCAAGGCTACAAAGGCGATTCCTCCCGCCACGCCGGTCAGCATCCATACCCGGGAGTCATCTCCGGCTTGGAATCCGCGGTAGATCGCCAGCGGCAGGGTCTCCGTCACCCCGGGAATGAGACCCGCCACCATCATCGTGGCCCCGAATTCGCCAAGCGCCCGCGCGAAGCCGAGTACCAACCCCGCCGCGATGCCTCGCCGCGCCAGCGGCACGCTTACCCGTGTGAAGACTTGCCACGGCGTCTTGCCCAGCGTCGCCGCCGCCTCTTCCAAATGTCGGGGTACCTCCTCGAATGCAGTCCGCACACAGCGCAGCAGCAGCGGGAAAGCCATCACCGCCAGCGCGATCACCACGGCCTTCCACGTGAAGATCACCTCGATCCCGGCGCTCTCCAGCATCGGACCCAGCGGGCCCTTACGGCCAAAAAGCTTCAACAGCAGCAGACCTGTCACCACCGGCGGCAGCACCAGCGGCAGCATCGCCAGCGTCTCCACCAGCGCCTTGCCCGGCCACTGCTTGCGTGCCAGCCACCAGCCCAGCGCCAGGCCGAATGGCAGCGCCACCAGCACCGCGAGCGCGGACATGCCCAGCGTGAAAAGGATCAGCCTCAGATCGTCCGCCGTCATGATTTCTTCCCGGGAGCGCGGTCTTTAGTCCGCTAGATTCCCGGCAACGGCAAGTTTGTTCACTTCCCCGCGATTCCGAATCCTCGCGCCTTGAAGATGGCCCTCGCCTTCTCCGACTTCAGGAAGGCCGTGAAACGCTTCGCTTCCTCCTCGTGCTTCGTCCCCGTACACACCGCCAGCGGATAGATGATCGGCGGCAGGGCGTCATCCGGCACGGTCCAGGCCACTTTCGCCTTCTTCGCCACCGCCGCATCGGTCTTGTAGACGATCGCCGCATCCACGTTGCCGGAATCCACCGCCGCCAAGGCTGCCCGCACATTCTCGCTCGCCATGCACTTCGGCTCCACTTGCTCCCATAGCCCGGCCTTCGTCAGCCAGGTCTTGGCATAGACCCCGGCGGGGACCGCGGCCGGATCGCCGATCGAGATCCGCTTGAGTTTCAGTAGATCTTCCGCCGAGCTCACCGTGGCGGATGAGTCCGTCGGGATCACCACCACCAGCGCGTTGGTCAGCAGGGGGGTTGGCTCCTTCACCAGCTTTGCCTTCAGCATCTTCTCCATGGTCGCCTCGTCCGCGGAAATGAACACATCCAGCGGCGCGCCTTCTTCAAGCTGGCGCGCCAGGACATTGGACCCGGCGAAGACCGGCGTGGCCTTCTCGCCGTGCTCTTTCTCGTACGCGGCAGAGATCTCAGTCACCGCCTCGGCCAAGCTGGCGGCGGCGGCGACACGGATTTCATCGGCGCGGGCGATCCAACCTAGACCGACGAAGAGGGTGGTGCGGAGAAGTGTGGCTTTCATGAGCTCATGGTGCAGGTGGAGTGGCCCGGGTCAGGATGATCTGCTTCACTTGCCGGATCCAGCGGGAGTGGCGCAGGTCATCGCCCGCCACTACCATGCGCGATCCTTCGAATTCATCCAGCGGCTTTCCATCCACCTGGTCGGCCAGGATGATGTTCTGTTTGCCGAAGCTCGGGTCCAACTCGGCCAGCGAATAGACCGTCTGATAGTTGTCCGCCGCGGTGAAGAGCACCACCCGGTTCATCTCGCCGCCACGCAGGGCATCCCCCAGCGGAGCTCCGGCAAATTTCAGGATTTCCACCATCGGCACGCCGGAGAAGCGCTTCTCCGTGCCGTCGCGTGCCTTCCCGATCAACTCCGCACGCGGCAGCTTGTCCCACGCGGCTTGGTCGAGTTCCTTCCACTCCTTGCCATCATGGATCCGCAGCACCGCATCGGCATGCGCGGGCGCGATCAGGCAAGGGATCGCGGCGAGGAAGAGCAGTTTAGAATTCATGGCGGATATCGACGAAGAGGCTGCGGACGGGCTCGGGGAAGCCCTCGTCCAGTTGTTGGTTGCGATCGAGAAGGTTGGTCGCACCGAAGCCCAGCGTGCAGTCGCCGGGCAAGCTGAGTTCGGCCTTGAAGTCCACGCTGGCATAGATGCCCACCCGCTTGCCGATGCTGCTCGCATTCCGCGAGTCGGCCCAAGTGAAGGAGGGGATCAGCTTCAGCTCCTCATGCACCTGAAGCTTCGAGAAGAGCAGCACCTCATGCTCCGGCGTGCCGATGATGTGGATGCCCGGATTGCTGCGGTTCTCCGCATTGATCCAAGCGTATCGCAGTCCTGTCTCGATGCAATCGGTCCACTTGGTGCCGAGTGCCAGCTCGAAGCCGCGGTGCTCCGCCTCGCCCACATTGCGGAGCTGGAAGAGTCCCGCGCCCCCCGGGGTGAAGGCTACATTGTCCACTCGCTGGATGGCATCATCGATCCGTGAGTAGAAGAGCCCCGTCTCCCACTCGAAGCGTCCATCCCATGCCGTGCCACCGATTCCGAAATCGATGTGGTTTGCCGTCTCCGGCTTCAGCGATGGGTTCGGGATCGCTTGGCCCAAGCGGTAGGAGTAGCGATCCTTGATCGTTGGGAAGAGGCTCTTCTGTGCCCAGCCGAGATGCGCCTCGATGTCTTCGGTGATGTCGTGCTTCCACACCACCTGGGGATTCCACGATGAGGTTTTCCCTCCGAAGAGCGGCGTGCCGGTATTTGTGTCCACCGCATCGATCACCTCGCGCCAGTCGTGGCTCACGCCTGCCGTCAGGCTGCTACCCCAGGCGAAGGAATGCTCCGCTTCGAAGCCGATCGAAGCTGTCTCGTCCTCGAAGGTGAACTTCGGGTCACCGATGTCCATCTTCTCGTGGTGGTCCCGCTTGTAGTGGAAGGCCGCGGCCAAGCGCGTGTCCTTGATCGAGCGGTTCTCCAGCAGGATCGAGCCCCCTGCCGTCCAATCGTCGTAGAAGGAGGTGAAGGAAGAGCCGAGATTCTGGCTGGAGTAGCTTGCGTTGTCGAAGGCCTGCAGCGTGTTCTCATGGCGGTCGTAGTGCAGCGTCGCTTCCAGCTTGGTGTCTTTACCGAGCGAAATACGGGAGAGATAGTAGTAGGTGTCCTTGTCCCACTGCGGCCATTGCCAGAAGCGGGAACGCACCGTGGGATCGTAGCCCACGTAGGTCGGGTTCCCTTTCTCCCCGCGTTGGATCCAGAATCCCAGCACGTGTTCGTCCTCCGGTGCCGGGGTCCAAGCGATGCGGCCGGAGGCCCGCCAGTCCTGCCGGTAGGAATTGTCGCGCCGTCCGCCATTCTCGCGTGGTCGCGGCACGAAGTCGTCCGAAAGACGGAAGGCCGCCTGTTCCAGATAGGAGAGATCGAATTGCCAATACCACTTCTCCTCCTTGCCACCCGCGCTGATGCCGCCTTCCCAGCCATCGCCGGTGAAGGTGCCGGCATGCACGCTGCCTTCCAGCTTCTCGGTTGGGCGCCGGGTGTAGACATTCACCAGCCCGCCAAGCGCGTTCGGGCCCGCCAGCACCGGGCTCAGCCCCTTTGCCACCTCGATCTCCCCCGCAGCGGGCACGCTGAAGCGCCCCAGGTCCGCATAGCCGTCATAGGGGACATACACCGGGATGCAATCGACGAAGACCGGCACCTGCCGCAGATCGAAGCCGCGGATGGTCACCATGCTCTCGGCGCGTGCGCCCGTCTTCTGCAGGCTTACGCCGGGCAGCAGCGTCAGTGCTTCGGCCAGATCGCGGCGCTCGAGATCCTCCGCCTCTTCGCTGCTCACGTTCTCGAGCAAGCCGGGCTTCGTCGCCCGCACGATGATTTCGCCCAGTTCGTCGGACTGCGCAAAGGCCGTCAGCGGAGCAAGGGCGAGGAGGGAAGCAATCTTCATGGTGGCGACAGACCGCCACATCCGATATGTTTTTTTAAAGAATATCGGGGTGGGTCCCGACCCTACACCGATGAATTCGCCTGATCGCTCGCAAGCATCGCGCGCATCTTGTTGAGCGCCGGCAGCGCCGCCTTCTCCGCCGCGGCCACCGCATCGCGATAAAGCTGCACCGCCGCTGCTCCCGTCTTCGTGAGCTCAGCGCCGCCCTTGTCCTTGCCGCCGCGATGTAGGATCAGCACCGGCTCGCGGAAGCCTTGGTTCATGTCCCGCACCAGCTTCCACGCCTTCGAGTAAGACATCCCCATCGCATTGGCCGCATCCTGCAGACTGCCGAGATCCCGGACCGTCTCCAGCAGCTCCGCCTTACCCGGCCCGAAGCTCAGGTCTCCTTGGAGGTGAAGGCGGATCAAGTGGTTTTCGCGCATGGCGATCCATGCTGGTCAATCCCGGAGCTGTCCGGCAAGAAGATGGTGGATGGAAGATTGGAGCCGGCACCCCTTGAACCAGGACTTCAGCGTGGAGATGAAGCTGGACATGCTGCGCACCATGCTGCGCATCCGGCGCTTCGAGCAGGAAGCTTTGAAATACTACACCGCGGGACGGATGGGCGGCTTCCTCATTCTCAGCATCGGTCAGGAGTCGATCGCGGCCACGGTTCGCTCCCTGATGGGGCCGCACGACCATGGTCTGAGCGGCGCGCGTGGCTTGGGGCACGCGATCGCAGCGGGAATGGAGATGAATCCCTGCATGGCCGAATTTTTTGGCAAGGCAAGCGGCTGCTCGCAAGGTAAGGGCGGCTTCGCCGCATTCTATGCCCCGGACAAGAATCACTGGGGCTGCTATCCCATTGCCGCGGCACACACGCCGCTCGCAGCGGGGCTTGCATTCGCGCTCAAGCAACGCGAGATCCCCGGCGCGGTGGTCTGTTTCCTCGGTGAGGGCTCGGTCAATCAGGGTGTCTATCACGAGTCATTGAATCTCGCGGGCCTCTTCAGTCTCCCCGTCGTCTATCTGATCGAGAACAATGGCTATGCCATGGGGATTTCCGTCTCACGGTCCTCGCGGTTCAAGGAATGCCTCGCCCGCCGTGCGGAAGGCTACGATATCGAATGGGACAGGACCGGCGATGGTGATCTCTACGAACTCAGAGCCCGGGTTGGGGTCGCGCTTCAAAGGGCGCGAGTGTAATCGCGCCCCACGGTAATCGAGGTCCCCACCTACCGCTACTACGGCTTCACCGTGGCGGATGCGAACCATAAGAAATACCGCACGCCGGAGGAGGTGGAGTTCATGAAAGAATCGCGTGATCCGATCACGAGATGGAAGGCAACTCTCTTGGCAGAGGGATGGATCGATAAGGATCGCTTTGAAATCATGGACGCCGCGGCCAAGCTCGAAGCAGCGGCTTCGGTCAGGTTCGCCGACCAAGCCAGTCCTCCCGAGATCGTCGATATCATGAAGCACGTCTATTGGGAGACCGACAATCAGACCCCGGCCTCGAAGATCGGACGCCACTTCTTCCACTGACCTCGCCCCACGCTCACCTCAGCGCTAGCCACCCATAGAACACCGTGAAGCTGAAGAACAACAGGGTCAGCAGGTGATACCCCGCCCGCAGCCACCACTTCGTTAGGAAAGGCTCGGCAGCCATCACCCACTGCAGGCACACCCGCACTCCCCAGAACAGCGCGTTCGCTCCCGCCACCATCCGTGCCAGCCGGCTGTCTCCCGCCAGATCATCCGCAGCCAGCAGGCTGAATAGCCCTAGTGCCAGGATCGCCGCCGCCGTGTAGATGCCGTAGGTCCAGTACATCTGCCGGTGAAGCTTCGGCAGCAGCGCGAAGACCTCCTTCCAATTCAACTGCTGCGGCACCAGTGCCGAGGCGATCAGAATCGAAACCTGCAAGGCGCCCATCGCTTGGATCGCGAGGGGCAGGGGAATCTCAAAGGGCAAGTTCATGGAGAAAATCGAGGAAGGGTAGAATGATCCGCAGCACGAAGGGTGGAGGGAAAAGCAAAGCCACTGTCGCAAGCAGCAGTCCCTGGGTGAACAGCCAGCCGCGCCAGCCCTTTCCGAGTCCCAGCCGCTTGCCCGCCTTCGAGCGTTCCACCAGGGCTGCACCTCCTTGCAGCAAGAAGAATAGTAAGGGCCCGCCATAGCCGCCACCCGCAGGCACCGTGATTGCCAGTTCGTGGATCGAGCCGCTGAAGACAAAGCCTCCCATCAATGCGGTCCTCGCACCGCTCCTGCGCAGCAGCGGTTGGAAGACCATCCGGTGTGTCAGATCCCGGAAGGCCACATTCCAGTGCCGTCCCCAGAAAGCCGAAACCGAGGTGGCAGCCATCGGCCGGTGCATCAGCGGCGGAGCATCGATCCCCCGCGAACGCCAGAAGCAGCTCAACAAATGAAAGCTTCCGAAGTGCAGCGTGAAGATGATTCCCACCATCGCGATCCATCCCGCCAGCAGCGGAGCGTCTGCCACTCGTGACAGCCCGAGCAGTCCTATCCCGACCAGGGTCTTCACCGCCGCCGCTAACCACTCGCTTGGTTCGGGAGGGTGCCGCGGTGTTCCTGTTAGGAAAGCCCGGGCATCCATCCCCGGCCATAGCAGCAGATAGGCGATCCTTCGCCCGCTTGTTGCTTCCACTCCTCTTGCCCATCGCAAGCTCAGCCCCTTCAGCGCGCAGAACATCGCCACGGCGATCGCCCACATCAGAGCCCAGCGCGGGATCTCCCATGTCAGCAGCGGCACGCTTTCCACCACGCGGTGATTCCACAACCCGGGCCACTGCGAGAAAAGCCAAATGGAAACTTTCACCGCTTCTTCACTCCGCATCTTCTTTCCTCCCGACTACCGGCTCATCAGGATGCATTCATGACCCGTCGTGAGGAGAAGATCGGAAAGCGCGCCGTGAAGGCCGGCGTCAAGGCCGTGAAGCGCAAGCACCACCTGCTCTCGGAAGAGGAACTCCGAGGCCTCAAGGTCCAGATTCTTTCGAATCCCCTGCGGATCACTCTGTTTCTCCTCTCCCTCGGCTGTGGTGCCTGTGCTGCCCTCGGCTGGCCGAATGATTCGAATGCCACGCAGGGTGCCTTCATCTGCATCGGTATCCTGCTCCTCGTCTTCTCGATTTTCGGCATCCGCCGCACATTGGGGAGTATCCTCGATGCCATGCCGGCGGATGGCGCGATCGAGTTGGTCGGCAATGTCCTGGGTGGCATCGCAGACCTCGTTGGAGGAGCGGTCGATCTCTAGGTCCCGAGCTCTTCCGCGGTTGAATTTCCCGCCCAATCTGGAATGGCCCCGAGGCCGATCCCTTGCTAAAAGCCTCCAATGAATCCCGCCCGATACCTCTGCCGCGCGGTCTTGGTCTTCACTCTTCTGCTGCTCTCACCGCTTCATGCCGAATCGGTGGAAGCGGAAAAGCCCGCGTCCGCCGCTCCGGCGAAGCAGGAGCAGTATCTGCCCGGCGTCGCCCTCAGCCAAGGCATCACGGAGATTACTGGCGTTGCCATTTCGCCTCTGCTCGGCGTCAGCTCCGTCGGTGCCTGGCGCTACTGGCATAGCCCTGCGGAGGTCCGTTCCGCTCTGCCATGGTTTTGCCAGCCATGGGCTTGGGGCACCGGATTCGTGCTGCTCGGCCTCTGTTTCCTGAAGGACTCGCTCGGCACCGCCGTTCCCGGCGTGCTCAAGAAGCCCTTCGATATGGTCGAGCTGTTCGAGAACAAGCTCAGCGCCACCGTCGCCAGTGCCTCCTTTGTCCCCGTCGTCGCCACCCAGATGGCAGAGCATTTCAAGGCGGAGCACCCCGAGGTGGTCGTCCCTACGGCTGCCCTCATCGGCGCCTCCTTCGCCGGTATCGATGTTCTGTGGCTCTTCGTTCCGCTGTCCATCCTCGCCTTCCTCCTCGTCTGGATCTGCAGCCACGCGATCAACGTGCTGATCATCCTTTCGCCCTTCTCTACCGTCGATGCCGTCTTGAAGGTGGCTCGAGCCTCGCTCCTCGCCTCGGTCGGATTGGTCTATGCTATTGCCCCATGGCTCGCCGCTGCGCTCTGCCTTGTGATCATCGCCATTGCCGCGTGGCTCGCTCCCTCGGCACTGCGCCTCGCCATCTTCGGCGCCCGCTTCTCGGCGGACATCCTTCTCCCTTGGCGTGGCAAACGCCGCGCGACTCCCGAAGCGCCACATGCCTTCACTCTCGGCAGCCTCGGTGGCCTGCCCGCCCGCACCGGTGGCCGCCTCATCGTGTTGGAGGATGGCAGCACCGTCTTCCGCTACCGCCGCTGGTGCATCCTGGATGAACGCAGCGTCTCGCTCCCCGAGGGCAGCCGGGTGGTGGCAAAGGGAATTTTGTCGCCCTCCTTGGTCCATCGCCACGACGACACCACCGAGAGGGAGATGCTCCTCTTCCTCCCGCGCTATCGCGGTCACGAGGACGCCATCGCCGGTCACATGAAATGCCACGGCGTCCGCGATCACGCCCTCACCCGCGGCTTCGCGGCCGTGAAGGCGTGGCTCAAGGAGATTCTCCGCCGCGGGAAGGCGATTTCGGCCTGACCGGGTGGAAATGCTGTCGGACAAATTTGCGTGATTCTGAAATACGTTTCGCTGGCAGAACGTTTTCGCCGCCGAACCCGGCGCGCACCCCCAAGGTCGGCTTTTGCCGGGTTTGAACCCAACCCGTTGAAATCCATGACCCGTCGTCAAACCCTGCTTGCTCTGGCCGCCGCCACTTCGTTCCACGCCACCCCCGCTTTCGCCATTTCCCATTACTGGGACGGCACCGATGCCACCGCCGATGCCGACGGCGGCTCCGGAACTTGGGAGACAGCCACCCCCATGAATTGGGATAGCGCCGCGACCGCAGGCACGGCCATCGCATGGCCCGGCGCCGGCACGGACAATGACGCAGTCTTCGCCGGATCCGCAGGCACGGTTGCTATCGCCGCCGCAGGTGTCACTGCAAATGACCTCGCCTTCCAGACCACCAGCTACGCCGTGACGGGTGGTGCCCTCACGCTGAACAACACGGGCAATAACACGATCTCGATCCTGAGCGGCCTCACCGCCTCCATCTCGGCACCTATCACCGCCACCTCGGGTGCTGTCACCATTGCAGGGCCGGGCACGCTTAATCTCAGCGGCGACTACACGGGCACGGGACGGAACTTCACCGTCTCCGGAGCCACGCTGAATCTTTCCTCGCCCGCCTTCGCCATCAAGAAGTTCATCGTCGGCGCGGGCGTGGGTTCTGCCCCTGCCACCTTGAATCTCACGAGCGGCACGGTCACCACCACCGGCGACTATGTCGGTGTGGGCGATGGCATCAATGGCACCATGAATGTTCAAGGTGGGTCGCTTGTGCTGGCCACCGGAGCCACCGCGCTTTTCCTCGGCACGAACGCCAATACCACCGGCACGCTCAATATCACTTCCGGCAGCGTGACGGTGAATGCCGGGCCGCTCCAGATCGGCTCGGGCTACAACGGTACTCAGACCACCAATTCCACCGGCATCCTGAGCATCTCCGGCACCGGCACCTACAGCCACAATAGCGGCAGCCCGGTGAAGCTCACCAATGTTGTCGACCAGGCCGGCACCGTGAACCTGCTCACAGGCGGAACTTTCAACATCAACGGCCAGGCGATCACCAAGGGTGGTGGCAATGCCACCTTCAACTTCGACGGTGGCACCTTGCGCTCGACCGCGGGCACCGGAAACTACTTCACCGGCGGCCTGAATCCGGTGATCAACGCGGGCGGGGCGAACATCGACACCAACGGCTTCAACGCCACCATCTCGACCAATCTCATCGCGGGCACTGGCAACGGCGGATTGGTAAAAAAAGGCAATGGCTTCCTTGGTCTGGGGGGCGCAAACACTTTCAGCGGCGACGTCCTCGTCCAAGGTGGTCAACTCATCGCGAATGCCGTGAGTGCGATCCCACATCCGGAGAAGGTTCAGGTCTCTACCGGCGCCGGCTACGGAGTGCGCCTCACCGGCACCGCCCTCACCGAGGCCGAGGTCGTCAGCTTGATGGATGCGGCGGACTTCTCGATCGGAACCTTCTTCGCGGTCGATACCGGTGGCGGCAATACCACTCTCACCACCAACGCCGGAACTCTCACGAATCAGGGCAACGCCATCGGTTTGGCGAAGGTGGGTGGAAACTCGCTCATCCTCGACCTCGCGGGCCAGACCTTCACCGGCGGCATCTCCGTGGCGGGTGGACCCTTGGTGCTCGATACAACGGGCAGCAAAACATATCCCGGCACCATCACGGGTAACCAGACCCTGAACATCCAGGGAGCAGGCAATCTCACTCTCACCGGCACCGCGAATATCGGCCAGTTCAACAAATTCGGCACCGGCATCTTCACGGTGGCGGATGGCGCGCTCACCCTCGCGGCCAACCAGAACTTCTTCGTCCATGATGGACTCTTCCAGCAGACAGGCGGCAGCGTGAATAGCGGGGCCTACACGGTCATCGGCCGCACTGCCGGACAGACCGGGGAATACGCCATCAGCGGCGGCACGCTCAATGCCAGCGGCACCGCCGGGGTGCAGCGGAATGCGGTGATCGCCGAGCAGGGCAGCACCGGTATCCTCACCATCAACGGCGGCACCGTGAATGCCACGAACAGCACCGCGGGCAGCAATATCGGCGGCTTCTTCTACGGCATCATCATGGCGGCTACAGCGGCCGACAATGCGACCCTGAATCTCAACGGCGGCACCCTTCTTCTCAGCCGTGTCGGCACGACCTTCACGCCGGGCACCTCCACCTTCAACTTCAACGGCGGCACCCTGAAGGCGAACAACGGCTTCCTGAACTTCATGCAGGGTCTCACCCGCGCCAATGTCCGCAATGGCGGCGCGGTGATTGATACGAATGGCAACAGCCTCGTGCTGAACCAAGACCTCAAGCATTCTAACATCCCGGGTGATGCCGCCGTCGATGGTGGCCTGACCAAGCTCGGTGCCGGACTCCTGGAATTGGGCGGCTTCGATAGCGACTACACCGGCAAGACCACGGTGGGCGAGGGGACCTTGCTCATGTATTCGCCCACGCTTGCCGATGGCTCGGATCTCAGCATCGCGGCCGGAGCTACCCTGGACCTCCAGACCGGCTCCACCGATACCGTTCGCGGCCTGATCATTGCCGGAGTGCCTGCCGCCGTGGGCACCTGGGGCGCCTTGGATTCCTTGGATGCCGACTTTACCACCGGGGCTATCACCGGCTCCGGCTTGATTGAGGTTACCCAGCTTGCCACCGCCTCGAAGTTCGATACCTGGGCCTCCGCTGCAGGTCTCGCCGGCCCGAATGCACTGCCCTCCGCCGATCCGGACAAGGATGGCGCGAGCAATCTTCTGGAATTCGCGCTGAAGGGTGACCCGACCGCAGGCGGCAATCCAGGCCTGACCCGCGCGATCATCCAGGATGTCTCCGCGCCCGCGGGCAATGAGCTCACGCTCGTCGTGGCGGTTCGCGATGGCGCGGTCTTTGCTGCTGGAAGCGGCGGTGCGCAGACCGCCACCGTGGATGGTATCGTCTACCGGGTGGAGGGATCGCTCGCCTTGGGAAGCTTCGATAGCCCGGTGGCCCATCTCTCTAAGTCGGATACCGCGCCCGGCATGCCCTCGCTCGCCGGCACGGACTGGGAGTACCATACCTTCAAGCTGACGAACTCCGAGAATCTACCCGGAAAGGGCTTCCTCCGCGTTAAGGTCGATGCGGCTCCCTGATCCGCGGTGTCATCTCTTGCGCTAGGGGCCTCCTTCCGTGGGGGCCCCTCTTCGCGTCATCCGGGCTTCGTGGCGTATGAAAGTCCCTCGCGGGTCCGTTTCTTTTCCCCGGACCCCATGAAGCTCATTCTCCGCTCCACCCTCGTCGCCGCCGCCACGATCTCGCTCTCCAGCGCGGCCGATCCCTTCCTCAGCCCGCTTTTCACGGACCACATGGTCCTGCAGCGCGATCAGCAGGACTCGGTCTGGGGCTGGACCCAGCCGGGTGCCAAGATCACCGTGACCCTCGCCGGGAAGTCTGCGGACGCCGTGGCCGGGGCCGATGGCAAGTGGAAGGTGACGCTCCCCGCCCTCCCGGCTGGTGGTCCTCACACCATGACCGTCAGCGGTCCGCAGTCGGTCACGCTCAATGATATCCTGATCGGGGATGTCTGGATCTGCTCCGGTCAGTCGAACATGGAGTGGAATGTCGCGAACTCCGGGAATGCCGCCGAGGAGATCGCCGCCGGGACCCACCCGCAGGTCCGCTCGATCAATCTCGACCACGTCACCTCCGCCACCCCGCAGAAGACCTTCTCCGGCAGCGCCTGGATGCAGTGCACGCCGCAGACGGTCGGCAGCTTCACCGCTGTCGGCTACTACTTCGGTCGCAAGCTGAACCAGGATCTCGGCGTGCCCATCGGCCTCATCCACACCTCATGGGGCGGCACCATCGCGGAGGCCTGGGCCAGCAAGGAGTCGCTTTTGCCCCTGCAGGATTTCAATGCCGCCATGGAAGCGCTCGAAGCCCAGTCGCGGCCATCTACCGGCGAGACGCCGCAGCAGGCCTGGCTCAAACGCCACGACGCCGGCACCATCGGCAATTGGGCCAATCTGAGCGAAGTCGATGCCTCATGGTCCAAGGCTCCCCAGCCCCTCCAGTGGTCCGGTTCCGCCTTCGCTGATCTCGCGAATCTGGATGGCGTCGCGTGGTTCCGCCGCACCGTGGAAGTCCCCGCTGCCGATGCCGGGAAGGAAGCCGAGCTCAATCTCGGCGCCATCGATGACGACGACACCGCCTGGGTCAACGGCCGCGAGGTTGGCAACACCGCCGGTTTTGCCAAGCAGCGCTCTTACAAGATCCCGGCAGGCGTCCTGAAGGCAGGCAGCAATGCCATCTCGGTCCGGATCATCGACCACTCGGGCAATGCCGGTTTCAATAGCGGACCGGAGAGCATGAATCTCAGCGTCCCCGGCTCCGCCGCGCTGCCGCTGGCCGGTGAGTGGCATTATAAGGTGAGCGCGGACCTCACCAAGACCGGTGCCTACCCGCGCCTGCCAAACGACAATCCGAATGTTCCTACCGTGCTCTACAATGCCATGATCGCTCCGCTCCTGCCCTACGGCGTCAAGGGCGCGATCTGGTATCAAGGGGAAAGCAATGCCTCCCGCGCCATGCAGTACCGCCGCGTGCTTCCGGCCATGATCGGGGATTGGCGCAAGGCCTTCGGACAGGGCGATTTCCCCTTCTACATCGTGCAACTCGCCAACTTCACCCAGACCCAGCCGCAACCCGGTGAGGCGGAGTGGGCGGAACTCCGCGAGGCCCAGACCCTGACCTCCAAGAACGTCAAGAACGCCGGCCTCGCCGTCACCATCGACATTGGCGAAGCGGGCGATATCCACCCTCGGAACAAGCAGGACGTCGGCAAGCGCCTCGCCCTTCAGGCCCTCGCGAAAACCTACGGCCAGAAGATCGTCGCCGCCGGTCCCGAGTTCAAAAGCTCGAAGGTCGAGGGCTCCTCGATCAAGCTCAGCTTCGATAGCACCGGCACCGGCCTAGTCGCCAAGGGCGGCCCGCTCAAAGGCTTTGCCATCGCCGGAGCCGATAAGAAGTTCGTCTGGGCGGATGCGAAGATCGACGGCATCAACGTCGTTGTCTCCTCGGCCCAAGTCCCCGCGCCCGTCGCCGTCCGCTATGCATGGGCCGCGAATCCGGAGGCCAATCTCTTCAATCAGGAAGGCCTCCCCGCAGGTCCCTTCCGCACCGACGAGTGGCCCGGCGTGACCGACGCCCGCCGCTAAGGCTCTCGAAATGGCAAGGACCGTGGTCCGGCGGGGCAAGGCTCAAACCTTTGCAATCCCGCCCCGCTGCGGTCCTTGCTTGTTTTGGCATGCTGGGAGCTTCATGGTCGCCGATCCATGGCAATCCGCGTCGGCCTCCACCATCTTACCGAGTATCGCTATGACCGAGAGGTCGGCCTGACTCCGCATGTCATCCGGCTCCGGCCCTGCGTCCATTCAAGAACCCCGATTCTCGCCTATTCGCTCAATATCGAGCCGGCCAATCACTTCCTGAACTGGCAGCAGGATCCCTTCGGCAATTGGAACGCCCGCGTCGTCTTCCCGGAGAAGACCACCCACCTGAAGATCGTCGTCGATCTGGTGGCGGACATGACCGTTATCAATCCCTTCGATTTCTTCCTGGAGGAATACGCCGAGGAGTGGCCCTTCGATTACCCCGCCGCCCTCAAGCACGAGCTCTCGCCCTACCTGAAGATCCGCGAGAGCGGCCCGCGCCTGATGGAGTGGCTCGGCACCATTTCCCGCGAGAAGCGCCGCACCATCGATTTCCTCGTCGATGTGAATTCCCGCCTGAACCAAGCGCTCGGCTACGTTATCCGCTTGGAGGCCGGCGTGCAGTCCTGCGAGGAGACCTTCGAGGTCGGCAAGGGTTCCTGCCGCGATTTCTCCTACTTGTTGGTCCAAGCCCTCCGCCACCTCGGCCTCGCGGCCCGCTTCGTCTCGGGCTACTCGGTGCAGCTCACGCCGGATGAGAAGTCGCTCGATGGTCCTTCCGGCGTCGCGGAAGATGTCACCGATCTTCACGCTTGGGCGGAGGTCTACATCCCCGGTGCAGGCTGGGTCGGCCTCGATGCCACCTCCGGTCTCTTCGCCGGGGAGGGGCACATCCCGCTTTCCTGCACCCCGGAGCCCGCCAGCGCCGCCCCTGTCGTCGGCGGGGTGGATCCCTGCGAGAGCGAGTTCATCTGGGCGAACGAGGTCACCCGCGTCCACGAGGACCCCCGCGTCACCAAGCCCTATTCGGACACCGAGTGGGAAGCCATCGACGCCCTCGGTGCGAAGGTGGATGAGGTCCTTGAAGCGGGCGATGTCGCCCTGACCATGGGTGGTGAACCGACCTTCGTCTCCATCGATGACATGGAAGGCGCGGAGTGGAACGTCTCCGCCGATAGCCCGGCCAAGCGCAAGCTGGCCTTGAGCCTGTTAGGCCGCCTGAGGAACTACTTCGGCCCGAGCGGCCTGCTCCACTACGGGGAAGGGAAGTGGTATCCCGGCGAACCCTTGCCCCGCTGGGCCTACACTGTTCTCTGGCGGAAGGACGGCCAAGCACTCTGGAAGGATGAGCGCCTGCTCGCCGATCCCAACTCGGACCCGGGCCACGGCATCGAGGATGCCCGCCGGTTCGCTTCTCAGGTGGTCGATCAACTCGGCTGCAATCAGTCCCATCTCATCGCAGGTTTCGAGGACGCCTTCTACTACGCATGGCGGGAAAGCACCCTGCCTGCGAATGTCGATCCCTACTCGGCGGATCTCGATGATCCCTTGGAGCGCCGTTATCTCGCCACGCTTCTTGACCGTGGCCTGTCGAAGCCGACCGGTTTCGCGCTGCCGCTGGAGTGGGATGCCGAGCGTGACATTTGGCAGAGCTCGCTCTGGACCTTTCGTCGCGGCCGCATGTCGCTCGTTCCCGGCGGCTCGCCAATGGGCTTCCGTCTCCCGCTCGATTCCCTCCCGAAGGCTCCTGATGACCAAGACACGCGGCAGGCGATGTTGGAATCTTCTCCGCTCGAGCCGAAGTCCGACCTGCCTGCCCATGGCGCGATCCTCCCGGCGGGCCGCACGCTCCAGAGTGGCATCGGCTTCACTCCGGCGCCCCCGGAACCGGCAGACTCTGGCAAGCCCGTGCCGCAGACCGCCATCGTCTTCGAGCCGCGCCATGGCAAGCTCCACGTCTTCTTCCCGCCCGTCACCCATCTCGAGCACTACCTCACCCTGTTAGAGGCGGTCGAAAACGTCGCTGCCAGGCTCAAGCTGCCCGTCATCATCGAGGGCTACGAGATGCCTTGGGACCGCCGCATCGAGCGAATCAAGGTGACTCCGGATCCCGGCGTGATCGAAGTGAATGTCCATCCTGTTACCAACTGGCGCGACCTCGTCGAGAACACCACCACACTTTACGAGGCCGCCCGTCTTTCGCGTCTGGGCACCGAGAAGTTCATGCTCGATGGGCGCCACACCGGCACCGGCGGCGGCAATCACGTCACCCTCGGCGGCGAGACGCCGGACCGCAGCCCCTTCTTGCGCAAGCCCGGCCTGCTGCGCAGCCTCATCACCTATTGGCAGCACCACCCCGGCCTTTCCTATCTCTTCTCCGGCCTTTTCCTCGGCCCCACCAGCCAGGCTCCGCGTGCCGATGAAGGCCGCGATGACCGTCTCTTCGAGCTGGAGATCGCCTTCAGCCAGCTTCCGGAAGCCGGCGATCCGCCTTGGATGGTGGACCGCGTTCTCCGGAACATGCTCACCGATCTAACCGGCAATACCCACCGCGCCGAGTTCTGCATCGACAAGCTCTACGCCCCGGGTGCCGCCAGCGGCCGTTTGGGTATCCTTGAGCTCCGCGCCTTCGAGATGCCGCCGCATGCCCGCATGAGCTTGGTGCAGATGCTCCTCGTGCGCTCGCTGGTGGCGAAGTTCTGGAATGAACCGTACCATGGCAAACTGGTTCGCTGGGGCACCGAGCTCCACGACCGCTTCATGCTGCCGCATTTCGTTCGGCAGGATCTCATCGATGTCGCGCTGGATCTCAAGAACTCCGGCATCCCCTTCGAGGCCGCGTGGCTAGAGCCTTTCCATGAGTTTCGCTTCCCCGTTTACGGCCGCGTCTGCCATGACGGAGTGGAAATGGAGATCCGCGCCGCGCTCGAGCCGTGGCATGTGCTCGGTGAGGAAAGTAGCTCCACCGGCACCGCCCGTTATGTCGATTCCTCGGTCGAGCGCGTGCAGGTGAAGATCCGCAACATGGTCGAGGGCCGCCACGTGCTCGTCTGCAATGGCCGTCGCATTCCGCTCCAGCCTACCGGTCGTCGTGGCGAATACGTTGCCGGTGTCCGCTACAAGGCTTGGGACCCGTGGTCGGCCATGCACCCGACCATCGGCGTCCACACCCCGCTCACCTTCGATGTTGTCGATACCTGGAACCGCCGCTCGCTCGGTGGTTGCGTCTATCACGTCGTCCACCCGGGCGGTCGCAGTTACGAGAGCTTCCCGGTGAATGCCTACGAGGCCGAGTCGCGCCGCGTGAACCGCTTCTGGCAGCATGGGCACACCCCCGGCGTCATGGAACCCGCCTCCACCGGCGGCTTCGGCTACCATCGCGTGGTGGATCGTGCCGGCGGCCCGCTCGTTGCGTATACCGAAGTCCCCATGGAAGACCCTTCGATGGATTTCCCCGTTACCTTGGACCTCCGTCGCTAGGTCGCTGGCAAGCGGTCCGTATCGCAGCATGTGAGAATCCTTTCCCTGCTGTTGGTCCTCTTGGCGATGGCGAAGGCCGACCCGCATCCGCGCCTGCTTTTCCCCGCCTCCGCCGAGGAGAAAGTAAAGCAGCGCATTGCCGCGGATCCGCTTGCCGCCAAGCTCCAGGCCCACATCCTGAAGCGCGCGGAAAAGGTGCTCACCGAGCGCACCTGCGAGCATCGCATCCCGGATGGCAAGCGCCTGCTCTCCGAATCGCGCATGGCACTTCACCACCTCCTCTTCTGTGGCTGGGCATGGCGGACCACCTGGGAAGAACGCTTCCGCGAGCGGGCGATCCGCGAGCTGGATGCCGCCTGCGCGCTGAAGGACTGGAATCCATCCCACTTCCTCGACACCGCCGAGATGGCCACCGCCGTTGCGATCGGTTACGATTGGCTCCATCCCTCGCTCACCCCGGAGCAGCGACGCCGGTATGAGGATACCCTCCTGCGCCTCGCCCTTCCGGAGGTGGAAAACCGCCACGCGAAAGCCGGTTGGTGGACCGGCCCGTCTAACAACTGGTCCCAGGTCTGCGGCACCGGCATGGCCCTCGCTGCGGAAGCCATCCGCGAGCGTGATCCCGCCCGCTGCGAGGCGATCATCCGCCACGGCAGGGAGTTGATCGAAAGCTGCCGCTCTTTCTACGCTCCGGACGGTGCCTACCCGGAGGGACCCTCCTATTGGCACTACGGCACCAATTATCATACCCTCCTCCTTGCCGCGCGCGAAGCCCTGGGCCAGCCGGTGGAGGTTCCCGCGTTGCTCCATCGCAGCGGCGACTTCATGCGCCACATCACCGGTCCCACGCGTGTTTCCTTCAGCTTCGCCGATGGCGACCCCTACACTGAGATCCCGACCCCGGCCCAGAACTGGATCGCCACCCGCTTCAAGGATCCCGCACAGGCCCGGCATGTGAGAAGCCTCTTGGAGAAGGCCCTTCAGAAAGACCTCGGCACCGGCTCGACCGGGAATCTCCGCTTCTTCCCTCTGCTCTTGCTGTGGCTTCCGGAAGAGCCCGGGGAAGACAAGGCTGCACCGGCCGCCACCTCCGCCGCCTTCAAGGGCGAACAAGCCTTCGCGTTCTTCCGCACCGCATGGAGTCCGGACGCCGCATGGCTTGCGATCAAGGGCGGTACCGGTGCCGCCAGCCATGGCCATCTCGATGCCGGCGTCTTTGTCTACGAGGCCGCGGGCATCCGCTGGTTCCACGACATGGGGAAGGACGACTACAACATGCCCGGCTACTTCGGGAAACAGCGCTGGGACTACTTCCGTCTCACCAATCTCTCGCACAATACCCTCGTGATCGGCGGCAAGCTTCAGGCGGCTCCCCGCGTCGGCTGCCCGGTTGAAATGTCCGAAGCCGGGAACCAAGCCCGCATTGATCTCACCAGCGCCTACGCCTCTCAAGCGGAGTCGGTCATCCGCACCGCGACCTTCGATCCCACCACGGGTGCCGTATCTCTCTCGGACCGCATCGGTAAGCCGTCCGGTCCCGTCCGCTGGGCCGTCATCACCAAGGTTCCGCCGAAGTTCGATGGGCCGCGGGTGACGATTGAGGAATCAGGCAAGCGCCTCGTCCTCACCCGCAGGGACCAGTCCGGCGGCCAGTGGGAAAGCTACTCCCTCAAGCCTCCCACCGGGCGCGAGAACCAGAATCAGGGCTACCACTTGTTCGGCTTCACCGCGCCTGTTGCGGATCGCCTCGCCCTTGAAGTCGGCTGGCAGCTTGAGTAGTCCATCACGACGTGAGCTCCTCCTTTGAACTCCGCGCCGCGACCCCCGACGACCACAATGCAGTCTTCGCCCTCTACGAAAATCTCTTCCGCCACCACGTCGAGCGGATCTGGGGTTGGGACCCGGCTTGGCAGACCGCCAACTTCATCAAGGAATGGCAGACCACCCGCACGGACCTGATCCTCATTCCCCATGGTCTTTCCGGCTACCTTCAGGTGAAGTCCGAGCCGGATCACGACTACATCCTGTCGCTCGGCATTCTCCCGGAGAGCCAAGGGCAGGGGATCGGCCGCCGGATCGTCGCCGATCTCATGCAGGCAGCAGCCTCGCGCGGTATGCCCCTCCGCCTCTCCGTCTTCCGCACCAATTCCCGGGCTCTCGAATTCTACGAATCACTGGGCTTCCAGACCACCACGGAAACCCCCGAGTTCCACCGCTTGGAGTGGACGGCCAACTAGGAATTGCCCCCCGGCTCCGCCCTGCTAAAACCGGCCCATGCGCTACCGCGAACGCCTCCAAGCCCGTATCGAAGCCACCGGTTCCCGTCTCTGCGTCGGGCTCGACCCCCGGCCCGGCGATGGCGGCATCGAGGCCGTCCCGGATTTTCTGAAGCAGGTGGTCGACGAAACCTGGGAACACGCCGCCGCCTTCAAGCCGAACATCGCCTACTTCGAGGCCATGGGCCTTCGCGGCCTCCACATCATGGAGGATCTCCTCGCGGACATGCCGAAGGAAGTCCCCGTGATCCTAGATGCCAAGCGCAGCGACATCGGCGAAACGCAGAAGTACTACGCGCATAGTTACTTTGCCCACTGGAAGGTGGATGCCGTCACCCTCAATCCCTTCCTCGGCTACGATTCCATCGAGCCCTTCCTGAACTGGGAAGGGAAGGGGATCTACCTCCTCGCCGTCACCTCGAATCCCGGCTCCGCCGATTTCCAGCGCCAGACCCTCGCCGATGGCCGCTCGGTCTTCGAGCTCGTCACCGCCCTCGGCGAACGCGCCGCCGGCCTGCCCACCGATGTCGGCTACGTCGTCGGCCTCACCAATACCTCAGGCGTTCTGCAACGCATCCCGGATGCCCCGCTCCTGATCCCCGGTCTCGGGGCCCAAGGGGGGGATTTGGCCGAGTTGGCCGCCGCCGCCCGCACCGCGCCGGATGTCATCAATGTCTCACGCGGAGTGCTTTACGCCGATGATGGCCTCTCCTTCGGCGAGCGCGCCCGGCTTTGGGCGGAGCGGATCTCGAAATCCTATCAAGAACCGGTCGCGTGACCGCGTAACCACGTTACTTTGGCCCGTTCATGTTGGAGAAAGAAGACTATCCCAAGACCGGCCAAGTGAATGCCCACTACTCGGGCCTTCTCCCGCAAAAGGGCTGGCCGGGGCGGAACTACAAATTCTTCCGCCACCGGATCGTACCGGGCATGTTCCAGAAGCGTGGCGGCCTCGCGCAGGATCCGGTCCTCACCGTTCCGGATTCCGGTCTCGTCCGCGTCACGTGGATCGGCCATGCCTCCTTCCTTCTCCAGTTCTCGGATCACTCGGTCATCGTCGATCCGAATTGGGCCCGCTGGCACGGCTTCGTGAAGCGCCTCCGCGAGCCCGGCCTGCCGCTCAAGTCGATCCCGGAGCTCGACCTCGTTCTCGTGAGCCACGCCCACTTCGATCACCTCCACAAGCCGAGCCTGAAGGTGCTCCAGTCCCGCGGCGGCATTGTCGTTCCCCGCGGTAGCGCGAATCTCGTCCGCCGCCTCGGCTTTCCCGCCGTCCACGAGATGCGGATCTGGGAGAACATCGAGTACAATAGCATGAACGTGGTCCACACCCCCAGCCATCACTGGGGAGCGCGTTACCTTCATGATACCCATCGTGACTACGGCGGCTACATCATCGAGTCCGGTGGCAAGAGCGTCTTCCACTGCGGCGATAGCGCGTGGTTCGATGGCTTCGCCGAGATCGGCCGCCGCCACCAGAATATCGATGTCGCCCTCATGCCCATCGGTGCCTACGAGGCCCCCAGCGGTCGCGACGTCCACATGAATCCGGAAGAAGCCGTCCGCGCCTTCGCCGAGCTCGGGGCCAAGGTCATGATCCCCATGCACTACGGCACCTTCCCCCTCGGGAATGAGCCGATCGGCGAACCGGTCGAGCGCCTTCTCATGGAAGCCGACCGCCTCGGCATCTCCGAGCGCATCCTCATCCCGGAGGAAGGCGTCGGCATCGAGTGGTGATCCCCCGGGTGCGCGCCCACCGCTTCGCTTGAACGGGCAGGCCCGTGTAAGCCCTCTTCCATGTTGCCCGTATCCTTCCGGCCCATGGAAGCCTTCTCCTCAAATCCCGTGACCCGCCGGTCCGCCCTTAAAACCGGCCTCATCTTTAGCAGCGCCTTCCTCACCGCCGGCTGGCAATCCCGCCTCCATGCCGCCGGTCCCCGCACGGATTTCGGCAAGAAGGGCATGCACTTCCTCGCCGTCGGCGACTACGGCACCGGCAAGGGCGGTCAGGTGAAGGTGGCCCAGCGCATGAATGAATTCGCCGGCAAGCTTGACGCCCCGCTCACCGCCGTCCTCGCCTTGGGTGATAACTTCTACAACATGCTCGAGCCTGCGCGCTTCGACCGCCACTTCGAGCGGATGTATTCCAAGGAGCATCTCGATTGCCCCTTCTACGCCTGCCTCGGCAATCACGACTACGGCCCGGACTACGATTCCAAGCAGGGCCGCGTGAAGGCGGACATGCAGCTCGATTACGCCAGGAACAACCCGACCTCACGCTGGAAAATGCCGGCCAAGTGGTACGCCGTTGAGTTCCCGAGTCCCGCCGCTCCTCTCGTCAAAATCATCTACCTCGATGGGAACTACGCCCTCGGTGCCCTCACCCCGCAGGAACGGCTCGATCAGAACCGCTGGCTGAAGGCCGAGATGAAGAAGCCCACCCGCGCCCGCTGGACTTGGGTCATCAGCCACTTCCCGCTCTTCACCGACGACAAGAAACGCAAGGACAACCAAGGCCTGATCAAGGACTGGGGGGAACATCTCAAGGGCAACGACGTGTCCCTCTACCTCGCTGGTCACGATCACAACCTCCAGCATCTCCAGATCAAGGATTACAAGCCCTGCTTCCTCGTCTCCGGCGGCGGAGGTGCCTCCACCTATGAAACCGAGAAATCCGAACGCGGCTTCTCGAAGGAGGTTTTCGGCTTCAATCACATCCACGTCGATGACGAGCGCATCACCGTCCAGCTCCTCGACATGGATGGCAACTGCATGCACGCCTTCGAGCGTAGCCGTGCCGGCAGAGTGAAGGTCCGCAAGGCCTGATCCCTTCTCCTGGGTACGCCGACCTCAGTCGGCCCGTTTGGAAAAGAAACGATTCGCCTTCCAAGCTCTTCGCGGATCAACGACGGAAATCTTGACTGAATGAATCATTCAGTCAAATTTCCTCCATGCCCGTCCTCAAGGCCGACATCTCCGGCAAACGTCTCCGTGAACTCGCCGAGGCCGGTCTCGCCGTCTTCTGCCGCCAAGGCTTCGAACGTTCCCAGATGGCGGACGTCGCGAAGGCCATGGGCGTCGCCGTTGGCACCGTCTACCTCTACGTCGAGAGCAAGGAGGCCCTCTTCGACCTCGTCATCCGCTACGGATCCCATGAAGACCACGCGTGGCTGGATGCTCTCGAGATTCCGCTCGCCACCCCGGCCCCCGGCAGCACCATGGCCTATCTGCGCGAGGTCTTCGAGCGCACCGAATGGCCCGTTCTTGTCGCCGCCCTCGCCCGCAAGAAGGCCAAGGACCCCGCCGCGGAACTCGGGGAAGTACTACGCGAGCAGTATCACCTGATCCGTCGCCATCGCCGCGGCCTCCTCTTGCTCATGCGCTCCGCCTTGGAGTTTCCCGGTCTCGCGGAGATCTTCGTCCTCGGCCTCCGCGAGAAGCTCCTCGAACACCTCGTCCGCTACATCACGCTTCGTGCGAAGTCCGGCCAGTTCCGCCTTCCCTCGGATCTCCGCGCCACTGCCGCCGTGATGGTCCAAGCGATCACCTGGGCGAATCTCCAGCGCCCGCTCGATCCCGGACTCGCCACGCTCGATGAAGCGACGGTCGAAACCTCCACCCTGGAAGTCCTCGTTCACTCACTCATCCCATGAAGAAACTTCTCCTCTTCCTCGCTCTCGTCACCGGAGCTCGCGCCGAGTATGAACTCCGCGATGGCGATACCCTCGCCTTCATCGGCGATAGCATCACCGCTGCCCGCGGTTACACCAAGATCGTCGAGCATTATACACTCATGCGCTTCCCGGATCGCAAGGTCCGCTTCGTGAATGCGGGCCAAGGCGGCGATACTGCCTTCGGCTGTCTGGAACGACTTGATCGCGATGTGTTCTCGAAGGGGGCCACCGTCGTCACCGTCGCCTTTGGCATCAATGATATCGGCTGGGGCACCAAGGCCGACGACGAGCACAAGCAGCGCTACCTCGATGGCATCCGCACCATTGTCACCCGCTGCAAGGAGAAGAAGGTCCGCGCGATCATTTGCTCCCCCGCGATTCTCCATCAGGACCCGGATGAAGGCGAGACCGGTTATCTCCAGAAGATGACCGATGAAGGCATGGCTCTGGCGAAGTCCCTCGGTGCCGAAACCATCGACCTCCAGCGCGGCATGCGTGCCATCCAGCGCAAGATCGTGGAGTCGAACAAGAACAAGAAGCCGGAGGATTCCGACATCCGCATGCACACCAGCGATGGCATCCACCTCGATGACCTCGGCCAGACCGCGATGGCCTATGCCATGCTCAAGGGGCTCGGCGCTCCGGAGGACGTTTCTTCCGCCGTGATCGATGCGAAGGCTCTGCAAGGCGGCTCTAGCCAGAACTGTCAGGTCAGCGATGTCGGCGCGGTCGATGGCGGCATCAAGTTCACCCGTCTCGATCAGGCCCTGCCGCTCAATCTCGGCCCCTTCACGCATTTCCAGTTTCGCTGGGTGCCTCTTGCCGATGGGCTCAATCGCTACATGACCACCATCAGCGGGCTGCCTGATGGAGACTATGAGATCCGTGCCGATGGCAAGCTACTCGGCAAGGAGAGCGCCTCTTCACTAGCCCGCGGCGTGAACATCGGCTCGATGACCACGAACGGCTGGGAGCCGGGCGGCACCTGGGATGTCCAGTCCTGCATTGTGAAGGAGCTCGTCGATGCCCGCGACAAGCTCTGGATGGCGGGCGTCCTCCAGCAGCGCCACTTTCCGGGGCCGTCTCCGATTACGGATTCAGTCGAGCGTCAGGATAACGCGCTCGTCGATCTCCAGAGGGTCGCGGCGAAGCCCCGTCCTTACGAGTTCACCATCACCCGTGCTCCGAAGTGAATCGCGCCGCGGCATCCCTTGGTGATTGGCAGACTAGTCCTTGATGATTTCTCCTTATGATCCAGCTTGCTCCAGCCGCCGATGCACCCCGTCACTGGTTGATGGGGCCCGCCTACTACGCGCAGCGTGACCCGCTGACATGGATCCCCCGTTGGGCGGAGAAATACGGGGACGTCTTCACCATCGGTTCGCCCATCGGCAGTGCCACGGTGGTCGCCAGCCCGGAGCTAGCCCGCCAGGTTCTTGCCGACCGCTACTCGCACTACATTGAGAAGGGCCGCTCTTACGCGGTGCTCCGTATCCTCATGGGGAACGGCCTGGTCACCAGTTCCGGCGAGTTCTGGCGCGGCCAGCGCAAGCTCACTCAGCCCGCGTTCCACCGCCGCCGTCTCGATGCCATCTTCGCGATGATGGTCGAGCGCTCCCGCCACTTCGCGGAGGAGCTGGTTGAGGCTCGCGAGCCGGTGGACATCTCGCCTCTTTTCTCACAGCTCACCCTGGAGATCATCTCCCGGGCGATGTTCAGCACGGATGTCGATGCCTCCGCCGGTTCCGTGGGCCGGCACGTCGCGACCTTGAATGAAACCGCCCTGCGCATGCTGCGGCAGCCTTGGCGCTTCTTTCTGCCCCGCACCTTCCCCACGCCTTTCACCAAGACCGAATTCCACGCCCGCGCCACCCTTGATGCCATAGTTCACGGCATCATCGACCGCCGCAGGCAGGGTGGGGAAGATCACGATGACCTGCTCTCCATGTTCCTCTCCGCCTGCGATGAGGAGACCGGTCGCGGCATGACCAATGAGCAGCTTCGAGACGAAGTCATGACCATGTTCGTCGCCGGTCACGAAACCACGGCGAATGCCATGTGCTGGCTGCTCCACCTCATCGCCACCCATCCGGAGATCGAGGCAAAGCTCTTGGACGAAATCACTGCCGCCGGGGATGCCCTCGATACCGGCAGCCTGGCCGCCTACCCCTATACCCGGCGGGTGGTGGAAGAATCCCTCCGCCTCTACCCCACAATCTGGTCCGTCGGCCGGCGTTGCACCAAGGAGGACGAACTCGGCGGCTTCCATATTCGCCCCGGCACCACGCTCCTGATCCCTATCTTCCATTTCCACTGGGGCGAGCGCTGGTGGGATGAGCCGCGGAAGTTCGATCCCGATCGCTTCCTTCCGGATCGCCGTCCTTCTCCCGAGATCTATTTCCCCTTCGGTGCCGGTCCGCGTACCTGCATCGGGAATCAGTTCGCCCTGCAGGAACTGGTGATCATGATCGTGGTCTTCCTCCGGCGCATGCGATTCCAGCCGGTTGCGGGTTTCCCGGTCGAGCCGGATGCCCTCATCACCCTGCGTCCCAAGCACGGCATGAAGCTTGCCGTGGAGGGTCGCTAGCCGCGGACTGCGCAACTTCCCGGGCAGGGAATGTTATCTCGACGCTTTGGCCGGATTGTGGATTCTCCGTCCAATGATCCGCCGAATCGCCCTCTCGTCTTTGGCCCTCTTGCTGGTAGCGCCCGCCCGGGCCGATAAGGATCTGATCCGGAGCAGCCGCATCACCCCGCTGGAGATCCGTCGCAAGCATGACAAGGCTGCTGAAACCGCCGCGAAGGATGGCTTTGGCCCTCTCCCTCGTGCGCCCAAGATCATCGGTGGCGGCAATGCCTCGCCCGGCGAGTATCCATGGATGGCTGCCCTCGTGATTGCGGATGAGCCAGACAACTTCCAAGGCCAATTCTGCGGTGGCTCCCTGATTCATCCCCGCTGGATTCTCACCGCTTCCCATTGCGTCAGCGGTTCAAAGGCATCCGACATCGAGGTGGTGCTCGGAACCAACGATCTCGATAGCAACTCCGGGTTCCAGCGGATCGCCGTGGCGGAGATCGTGATGGCTCCGAAGTACAACGATTTCACCCTTGATTCGGATTTCGCCCTCCTGCGCTTGGCCGAGCCCGCCTCGGCTTCGATTCCGACCATTCCTCTGATCGATGACCTTGCTTTGGCGGCACCGGGTATCGAGGCCGTCATCACTGGTTGGGGCGACATGAGCAACGGCGAGCGCGACTACCCGGCCTTGCTTCAGGAGGTGGAAGTCCCGGTGGTGGATCTCGCGGTTGCGAATGCCACTCCCTCCTACCTCGGCTCGCTCACCGCGAACATGCTCCCCGCCGGGTATCCGGAAGGGGGGAAGGATTCCTGCTACGGAGACAGCGGCGGTCCCATGATCGTGCCGTCGCCGGTCGGCCCCGGATGGATGCAGGCCGGCATCGTCAGCTTCGGAGCCGGCTGCGCGGAGCCGGGAGTCTACGGAATTAATGCCCGGGTCTCCCAATTCCGCCGCTACATCCTCGGCCACGTCCTGCCGAACTACACGGCATGGGAAATCGCCAACAACCGCACCGGCGAGTCCCGCGATCCGGACACTAACGGCTTCACCAACTTCGAGGACTTCGCCCTGCCGGACCATACCCTGAACCGCACCACCACCTTGGACTCGGTGCGTTTGAGCTACACCCGGCCAGCCAGTGCCTCCGAGGTGGACTACATCATCGAGAATGCTCCGACCGCCGCGGGTCCGTGGACGGTGAAGTCCCCGAGCTTCGTTTCCTCCACGGTGGCCGGCGCTGGCTTGGTGCTTTGGACGGTGGAATTGCCCCTCATCGAGAACATCGGCGTGTTCCGGGTCCGGGCGGCGATTTCTTCCGGCCACGCCACTGGGCCGCGGCCGTTCACCTTCACCAGTGGCACCCGCGGAACCTTGGATTCCACCGACGCGGGCTTCTCCCGCGCCTACCGGCTTGAAGGCCTACCCGTAAATCAACCGGTTTCAGTGAGTCTCCGCTCGACGGATTTCGATGCGGTCCTCTCGGTTGAGGTGGCTGCGACCGGCGCGAATGTCGGCACTTCCGCTTCGGACAATGCGGAAGGTCTCTCCGGTACCGATGAGCGCCTCACCTTCACCCCGCTGGCGGATACCACCTATATCGTCCGGGCTTCTGGCGGGGCAGGGGACTTTGAGCTGAATCTATGGTCGCCCGTCGAATTTGCCGCCCAGCCCGCCTTGGTGATCCCCCAGACTCGCAAGGCCACCCTCAAGGGTTCTCTGGCCGCCACCGATGTCTA
The DNA here is from genome assembly GCF_025950095.1 of Luteolibacter rhizosphaerae. Lineage (NCBI taxonomy): Bacteria > Pseudomonadati > Verrucomicrobiota > Verrucomicrobiia > Verrucomicrobiales > Verrucomicrobiaceae > Neoluteolibacter > Neoluteolibacter rhizosphaerae. The sequence continues at coordinate 342,511 of NZ_JAPDDR010000006.1, forward strand.
CGATCCCTTCTTCCAGCCCGGCGGTGAATACTTGAAGGACGATTTCCTCCTCGATCCCACCGCCGTTCCGACGCTGGGTCTCGTGGAGTTGCAAATGAACTCCAAGGGCATGGGCGCCAGCGGCATCAACGATTTCCTCGGCCTGATCGACGCGGAAAGCGGACGTCTGATCGGCTCCAACGATGACCGTGCGCTCCGGAACAACAATTCCCTCCTCCGCTTCGCGCCCGTTCCCGGCAAATCCTACGTGCTGCGAGCCTCTTCGGCGCTCGAGAATGATACGGGCAACTATTCGGTAACCGGTTTGCTCCCGAAGATCGCCCCGAAGACCCCGGTCGCGCCTCTGGCGCTCGGTTCCAGCGTGAAGGGCAAACTGGCCAAGGGCGGCGAGCGGGACGAACGCTCCTTCACGGCGAAACGGGACTTCCTATTGGATCAAGTCTCGGCGGATACGGCTGTCAGCTTGAACCTCAGTTCCTTTGCCTTCGATGCCTATCTGGTCGTTCTGGACGCGACCGACCTGAGCATCGTGGCGGAAGCGGACCAAGGGGCTTCAACCGGCGGGCTTGATGATGCCGCCCTGACCTTCACCGCCAAGGCCGACCGCCGCTACCTGGTGCGCGCTACGACCTACCTTGACACCCAGTCGGGAGCCTATGTCCTTTCCGCGGAAACTGCTCCCTGACTCTGATGCTTGAGAATCCTTACTTCATTCCCGCCCTCGTTGGCTCGATTCTGGTCTTTCAGCTCCTGCTCCTCCTTCAGGTCGCCCGGCTTTCTGGAAAGGTCGGACGTCTGATGCGGCAGCTTGCTTCGCGGGAATCGTTCCCTGTCCACGGCGCTGATGCGGATCTGGCGGGGAGAAAGGAGGCGGTTTCCGATCAGAAGAATTGGTTCGAGGTCTTCCTTAACGAAGATCCGCAGCGCCGGGAATTGCCTAAGAAAGAGCAGTTTGCGGCATTTCGCCAGTGGCGGGAGGAGCGGGGGATGAACTGGAAGGCCTGAGCCTGATCCGGCGAAGCCGAGCGGAGTCCGCCTCTGCTGGCTCGCTTGGCGCAAAACGCCCTTCCCCACACGGAATCCCTGCAACGCAAGGGGTACCCCGGGGAAATTTGGTTAGTGGCCCCTTTTTCCGGTTGCCACCCGCTAGGCCGGTTTGCAGACTCCGCGCCCGCGCCGGATTTTACACTCCGGTTCGACCACGAAAGAGCTTGTGAAAAATTTCACAAGCTACCAAAATTTCTCCGCCGAGCACTCCGTCGCAGCACCGTTATGGCCAACTTCTTTCCGCGCTGGACCAACTTTCTGCCCCTGAAAATCGCCATTTGTGCAGGTGCTGTGGCAGGCGGCGCGGTGCTGGCGTTCACTTACTACGCCACCCCGAAGACTCTTGCGGTCGGTTATCAGCCCTCTCAGCCGATCCCGTTTTCACACAAAATTCACGTCGATCAGCTCGGGCTGGATTGCCGTTACTGCCACTCCTTCGTGGATGTTTCCGGTACTTCGAACGTCCCGGGTAACAACACCTGCTGGAACTGTCACCAGCACGTCGCCAAGGATAGCCCGAAGCTCCAGCCGCTGCGCGATCGCATGGATCCGGCCCTGAAGAGCCCGGACTTCGGCAAGCCGATCGAGTGGGTCCGCATCCACAAGACCCCGGATTACGTTTACTTCAACCACTCCGCGCACGTGAACCGCGGCATCTCCTGCCAGAGCTGCCACGGCCGCGTCGATCAGATGGAGGTGGTCTATCAGGAGAACAGCCTGTCCATGGGCTGGTGCCTCGATTGCCACCGCGCTCCCGAGAAGCACATCCGTCCGCTCGAGGAAGTCTACAACCTGAAGTACGACCCCGAGAAGTACATCGCCGCCAATCCGGAGCTGATGTCCAAGCTGGGCGTCAAGACCACCGAGGATCTCGGCAAGAAGCTGGTGGAACACTGGCAGATCAAGGCGCGCGAGTCCTGCGCGACCTGCCACCATTGATCCCTGTCGTTTCCTTTCTCCCGTCCCTTTTTCGCATTCCCCGTTCGTTTCTTCGCCCATGAGCAAGCGCATCTGGCAACATCCCGAGGTTCCCGCCGACGAAACCACCGTTTCCTGGCGCAGCGTCGGTCAGCTTGAGGACACCCCGGAATTCCGCACCTGGATGGAGCGTGAGTTCCCGCAGGGCGTCGCCGAGATGGTGAACGAGGAAGATGCCGAGACCTCGCGCCGTTCCTTCCTGAAGCTGATGGGTGCCTCCACGGCCCTTGCCGGTTTCGGACTCGCCGCCTGCCGCCGCCCGGAAAGCTATATCGTCCCCTACAACAAGGCTCCCGAGTGGGTGATCCCGGGTAAGGCGACCTACTACGCTTCCAGCATGCCCCGCTCCGGCGGTGCCACCCCGCTGGTCGTGACCACTTTCGAAGGCCGCCCGACCAAGGTCGCGCCGAACGCACTCCACCCGGACATGACCGGCACGGACGCCTTCGTCCAAGCCTCCATCCTCGACCTCTACTCGCCCTCGCGCTCGCGCAAGGTGCTGAACAAGGCCCAAGCTTCCAGCCGCGCCGAGTTCGAGAAGGTTCTCGCCGGTCTCGCCGCCGATCCTGCCGCCAAGATCGGCTTTGTCTTCGGTCACGATGACTCGCCGACCCGCTCGCGCCTCCTCAAGAAGCTCACCGAGAAGTTCGCCTCCGCCAAGTTCTACGCCTACGAGGCCCTCGAGGGCACCCAGGTGCTGGCCGATGGCGTGAAGCTGGTCGCCGACTACTCCCAAGCCGACCGCATCCTCTCGCTCGATAGCGATTTCCTTTGCCTCGATGGCCAAGGCTCGACCGTTCCCTTCTTCAACCGCCGCAAGCCGGAAGGCGCGGCCTACGACAAGAAGGCCGATCCGGCCTCGATGAATCGCCTCTACGCCGTCGAGAGCACCTACTCGATGACCGGCGGCATGGCCGATCACCGCCTCCGCGTGGCGCCAAGCATGCTGCTCCGCGTCGCTGCCCAGATCGGCCGCGCCTTCGGCGTGACCTCGGGCGTCGAAGCCGTCACGGACGAGAAGCACCTCAAGTGGATCGAGGCTCTCGTGGCCGATCTCCAAGCCTCCGGCTCCAAGTCGCTGGTCCTCGCCGGCCCCCGCCAGCCGGAAGCCGTGCAGCTGCTTGCTCTCGCGATCAACCAGAAGCTCGGCAGCATCGGCGAAGGCAAGCCGCTCAAGGCGGTCCAGACCGACGCCACCGGCCTCGCGAACTTCTCGCAGCTTGTCACCGACCTGAATGCGGGCGCGATCGATACCCTCTTCCTGCTGACCCCGGCCAACCCGGTCTATGATGCTCCGGCAGACGGCGGCTTCATCCCGGCCCTCGCCAAGGTCAAGACCGTGATCCATCTCGGTGCCCGCACCGATGCTACCGCGCACGCCGCCACCTGGCACGTCCCGGTCAGCCACTACCTCGAAAGCTGGGGTGACGCCCGCACGATCAACGGTGTCTACACCGTCGTGCAGCCGATGATCCTGCCGCTCTACAACGAGTGCGCCAGCGAACTTGAGATCCTCGCCGCCTTGCTCGACAAGGAAGGCAAGCTCGTCACCGGCGAAACTGCCGATGGCAAGCCCTCCCCGGCCTACGACGCGGTCCGCGAGACCTTCGGCGTGATCGGCGGGGAAGGGGAGGACGCTTGGAAGAAGCTTCTGCGCGATGGCTTCCACGCCGGCACCGCCTACACGCTGGTCGAGCCCGCCGCCAGTGAGGCCACCATCAAGGCTCCGGTCACCAGCGAAGGCCTCGAAGTGATTTTCTCCACCGACGGCTCCGTCTACGACGGCCGCTGGATCGACAACGGCTGGCTTCAGGAAGCCCCCGATCCGGTCTCCAAGCTCTCGTGGGACAATGCCGCGCTGATCGCCCCGGAAACCGCCAAGAATGTCGGCATCTACGAGGAGATCGTTAAGCTCGAAACCGATCGCGCCGCCAAGGCCCCGGAAGGTGATGCCGAAGGCCCGCAGCGCACCGGCCCGATGATCAAGGTGAAGGTGAACGGCGCGGAGCTCGAGCTCCCCGTGATGATCGCTTTCGGTCAGGCCGAGAACACCATCGTCATCCCCCTCGGCTACGGCCAGGGCTTCGACAAGGAAGACAAGTTCGACCGCAACTCGAAGGGCTTCACCCCCGCCAGCCACGTCGGCCAGGTTGGTGTGAACTCCGGCTTCAATGCCTACCCGCTCCGCACCGGGGAAACGAAGTACTTCGCTACCGGCGCCAAGATCGAGAAGACCGGCCGCCGCTACCCGCTGGCCCTCGTGCAAGAGCACTTCGCCATGTATGGCCGCGCCCTCGCCCGCGAGATCTCGACCATGACGGACGAGAAGAGCGGCAAGGACTTCGCCACCCAGCTGCACGACGCAAAGCTGCAAGGCAACGACAGCCACGCACCGCCGAACATCTCGCTCTACAAGCAGGAAGACAAGAAGGGCAACTCGCACCTCAGCGACCCGCTTCACCAGTGGGGCATGACGATCGACCTCTCGTCCTGCATGGGCTGCAACGCCTGCCTCATCGCCTGCCAGGCCGAGAACAACATCCCGATCGTCGGCAAGGAGCAGGTCATGAAGGGCCGCGAAATGCACTGGATCCGCATGGACCGCTATTTCGCGATCGATAAGGACAACGACTTCGACGCCGGCAGCCCGGCCCTCATCCCGCAGCCCGTCGCCTGCGTGCAGTGCGAAAGCGCTCCCTGCGAAACCGTCTGCCCGGTCAACGCGACCATCCACACGGAAGACGGCCTCAACGCGATGGCCTACAACCGTTGCATCGGCACCCGCTACTGCGCGAACAACTGCCCGTATAAGGCCCGCCGCTTCAACTTCTTCGATTACAACAAGCGCAACCCGCTCATCGCCGACAACCTTTACAAAGGTCCCTTCGGCGAGAAGCAGGTCGGCACCGCCCCGCACCTCCAGCGCAATCCGAACGTCTCCGTCCGCATGCGCGGCGTGATGGAAAAGTGCACCTACTGCGTGCAGCGCCTGAAGGACGCCAAGATCCGCCAGAAGCGCGGCCAGAAGCAGGAAGCCCTGCTCGCCGGCAAGGCCTCGGTTGATTCCTCCGTCAGCACTCACACCCTCCGGATCCCGGTGGATTCCGTGAAGGTCGCCTGCCAGGAAGCCTGCCCCGCAGGTGGCATCGAGTTCGGCAACCTTCTCGATGGCGACAGCGCCGTGATGAACCGCGCCAAGAAGAGCGAGCGCAACTACGACCTGCTCCACTACATCGGCACCAAGCCGCGCACCAGCTACCTGGCCCGCGTCAAGAACCCGAATGACAAGATGCCCGACGCCAAGTTCGTCGGCAAGGCCACCATCCACATGCACTGATCACCCGGTGTTTCGTCATTAGTGCTTAGTCATTAGCAATTTCATCATCATGGCCACCGCCACCGAACACGCCCCGAGCCACACCCGCCAAGGACCGAAGCTTCCGGTTCTCGAGCGCGAGAAGCTCATCCTGAACGGCCGTTCCTACCACTGGATCACCGAGCGCATCTGCGGCGTTCTGGAGAACCGCCAGCCCCTCCTCTGGTGGCTGCTCTTCCTCCCCTCCGCTCTCATCGCCATGGTCGGCGTCGGCCTCGGCCTGACCTACCTCGTCTCCACCGGTGTCGGTGTCTGGGGCATGTCGAACCGCGTCTTCTGGGGCTGGGACATCACCAACTTCGTGTTCTGGATCGGTATCGGTCACGCCGGCACCCTGATCTCCGCGGTGCTCTTCCTCACCCGCCAGAATTGGCGAACGTCCATCAACCGCGCGGCGGAGGCCATGACCATCTTCGCCGTGATGTGCGCCGGTATTTTCCCGGCCTTCCACGTCGGTCGTGTCTGGATGGCCTGGTTCCTCGCTCCCATCCCGAACGCGAACGCGATCTGGCAGAACTTCAAGTCCCCGCTGCTCTGGGACGTGTTCGCCGTCTCCACCTACTTCACCATCTCGCTGATCTTCTGGTACCTCGGCATGGTGCCGGACCTCGCGACCATCCGCGACCGCTGCAAGCCCGGCCTCCGCAAGATGCTCTACGGCATCTTCGCCATGGGCTGGCGCGGTGGTAACCGCCAGTGGAGCCACTACGAAATGGCTTACCTGCTTCTGGCCGCCCTTTCCACCCCGCTCGTGCTCTCGGTGCACTCGGTCGTGTCCTTCGACTTCGCCACCTCCGTCGTCCCCGGCTGGCACACCACCATCTTCCCGCCCTACTTCGTCGCAGGTGCCATCTTCGGCGGCTTCGCGATGGTGCTCACCATCATGGTCCCCGCACGCCAGATCTACGGCCTGCACGACGTGATCACGATGAAGCACATCGACAACATGGCGAAGATCATCCTGCTCACCGGCACCATCGTCGGCTACGCCTACCTCATGGAGCTCTTCGTCGCCTACTACTCCGGCGCGAAGTACGAGATGGACGCCTTCAAGTTCCGTATCACCGGTCCCTACTGGTGGGCCTACCTGGCCATGATGTCCTGCAACGTCCTCTCCCCGCAGCTCTTCTGGTTCAAGGCCTGCCGTGAAAACCTCTGGGTCGTCATGGGCGTCGCCATGGCCGTGAACATCGGCATGTGGTTCGAGCGCTTCGTCATCATCGTCACCACCCTCGCCCGCATGTTCCTGCCGGGTGATTGGAAGTCCTACAGCCCGAGCTGGGTGGAGATCATGCTCTTCATCGGCACCATCGGCATGTTCCTCGCGCTCTTCCTCCTCTTCCTCCGCTTCCTGCCCTGCATCAACATCGCGGAAGTGAAGTGGACCCTCAAGGAGTCCGACCCGCACCACGACGATCATCACGATCACCCGGACCACGGCACCGAACTCATCCCCGCCTACCAGCGCGAGCTCCACGGCAAGCCCATCGTCGGTCCCGACAACTGATCCCGCCTTTCCCCGGAACTTTTCACTTCGAACACAGACAGTGAGTACCACCCGCAAACGCGTCTACGGCTACCTCGCCGAATTCGGAAGCGCTTCCGCCCTCTACAAGGCGGCCGAGAAAGTGCGCGACGCCGGCTTCCGCAAGTGGGATTGCCACACGCCTTATCCGGTTCACGGCCTCGATGCCGCCATGGGCATGAAGCGCTCGATCCTCCCTTGGTTCGTGTTCTTCGGAGGTATGCTCGGTACCGCTACGGGATTCGGTCTCGCCTATATCACCCAGGTCGAAATCTACCCGACCGTGGTGCAGGCCAAGCCGGCGAACATCTTCACGGTGCCCGCCTTCTTCCCCATCATGTTCGAGCTGACCATCCTCTTCTCGGGCTTCACCACCCTCTTCGGTCTGCTGGCGCTGATGAAATTGCCCAGACTAAACCACCCGCTTTTCGCGAGCCGTCAGTTCCACAGAGCCACCGACGACGCCTTCTTCATCGCCGTCGAGGCCCGCGACCCGAAGTTCCATCCCGACAAGACCCGCTCCTTCCTCGAGGAAATCGGCGGGAAAAGCATCGAACTGGTTGAAGAGGAAGACTGATCTCAAACTCCTCCCTCGCTACCTGCTACTCGCTACCGCTACGTTCCCGTGAAATACTTCTTCATCGCCTACGCGATCATCGCCGCCCTCTTCATCGGCCTCATGCCGATGCGCGGCGCGAAGTCGGCCGATACCCCGATCCGGCTCCTGCCGGACATGGATGAGCAGGACAAGCTCAAGCCCCAGAAGCCGGATCCCTTTTTCGCGGATGGCCAGGGCGCGCGTCTTCCCGTTCACGGCACCCAGGCTCTCGGCTTCAATGCCGAAGGTGCCTCCGAGATCGGCGGCATCCCCGAATACGAGTTCGGTGGCGGCACCGGCTACTACGCCACCGGCGGCGTCGAGGGCTACTTCGCCAATGGCATGCCGGAAGAGCTCAAGCTCACCGCGGAGAACGTCGGTGCCTTCCTCAAGCGCGGCGAGGAGTCCTTCAATGTCAACTGCGCCATCTGCCACGGCACCTCCGGCGATGGCCAAGGCATCACCGGCCAGTTCGGCGTCCCCGGCATCGCGAACCTCACCCAGGACACCTACGGCCAGGCTGCCTATCCGGATGGTCGCCTCTTCTACGTGATCACCAACGGCAAGGGCAACATGGGCGCTTACAAGCACAACGTCTCCCTCCGCGACCGCTGGGCCATCGTCGCCTACGTCCGTGCCCTCCAGTTCGCTCGCAAGGCCCCGTATGACGCCGTGAAGGAAGCCTACGACAAGGGCATCGCCACGCAGGCCAAATAATCTCCCGCTTTCCCTAACGAAATGTCACATCACTTCGTCACCTCAGCCGACATCCCGGTCGACGGCGAGCGCATCTCCAGCAGCAAGCTGGACAATGTGAAGCGCATCTCGGGCGGTGTCGCCGCGATCACCGGCCTGATCAGCGCCTACCTGCTCTTCGCTGCTCCGGACAAGATCGCCGGTCCCTTCGCCTACTCTTGGCTCTTCGCGCTGTTCTTCTTCTTCACCCTCGCCGTCGGCGGCTGCTTCTGGACACTTCTTCACAATGTCTCGAACTCGGGGTGGGGGACTTCGGTCCGCCGCATCATGGAGAACCTCGGTGCCGTCTTCCCTTGGATGGCGATCTTCGCCGCGCCGCTGCTCTTCCCTGCTGTCCAGAAGTGGCTCTATGAGTGGATGACCATCCACCAGCATGCCGCTCACAACGGAGGCTCCTATTTCAGCAGCCCCTTCATGGGCTTCTACGGTACCGAGTCGATGGAAGCCGCGCTTACCAAGGACCATCAGGCCCTGCTTGTGAACAAGCAGTGGTACATGAACAAGGTCGCCTGGTATGCCCGCTTCGCCTTCTACTTCATCGGCCTCGGCCTCGTGATCCGCGGCCTCCGCAAGCTCTCCACCGCTCAGGACAGCGATCCGAATCCCGGCACAGCGAACCTCTTCAAGGCGCGCAAGCACTCCACCTACACCCTGATCATCTTCGCGATCACGATCACCTTCGCCGGTATCGATTGGCTGCAGGGCATGAAGTTCGATTGGTTCTCCACAATGTGGGGGGTCTACCTCTTTGCCGGTGCGGCCCTGAACTCCATGGCGGTCATCATCATCACCGCCACCCTCATGCAAAAGGGCGGCTATCTGAAGCGCGTGGTCGGTCCGGAGCACTTCCACATCATGGGCAAGCTGCTCCTCGCCTTCACCATCTTCTGGGCCTACATCGCCTTCTCCCAGTTCTTCCTCATCTGGTATGCGAATATCGCCGAGGAAACCTCCTGGTACCTCATCCGTAACACGGAAGGCTGGAACGTCGGTAGCATCGCCTTGGTCTTCGGTCACTTCGTCATCCCCTTCGTTGTCCTCCTGCAGGCTTGGCTGAAGAAGAACCCGAAGCTCCTCAGCATCGTCGCCGTCTATACTCTGGCGATGCACATCCTCGATCACTACCTCATCGTGATCCCGGAGCGCTCGGTTTCCCTGAAGAATATGGTGGGTGAAGCGGGTATCAATCTCCCCGCGGAGTTTGCCTCCTACACCACCGCTGTCCCGGGTGCATTCGTCGGCGATATCTTCGCCTTCATCACCATCGGTTCTGGCTTCGTCTTCTTCTACCTCCGCGCCCTCACGCAGAACGCGACCTACCCGCATCGCGACCCGCGCATCCTCGAATCCGCCAACGTCTCCAACTAAAGCGGAGCCACCAGACCTCAAGACACAAGACGCAAGACCCGAGAACAGCTTCCACTGCTCACTGATCACTGCTCACTTGGCACTTTTTTCCCGATGTCCTCTTCCAGCGACAATCCCCTGATCCGTTTCGCCGCCTTCTGGTGGGCGCTCGGCGTCTTCTCGCTCTTCGCGGTGATCCTCATCGCGTTGAAAATTTTCGGCGGCGGGGCTCCGGAGAATGATCCCTTGGAAGAAGCGGCCGCTACCAAGCGCTACGAGACCGCTTCCAAGATCCACGCAGCTCAGGAAGCGAACTTCGCCTTCAAGGAAGTCGAAGCCGGCAAGGTCGTTCAGGTTCCGCCTCACGCCGCTTTCGATGCGGTCGGTAAGAACCTTCTGGGCGATAAGGTGGCGAAGGTGGAAGCGGACACTCAAATCCATCCTGATGGTGACATCGCCAAGGCAAAGGCCGCCGAGCAAGGTCCTGACATGGGCCCGATCGACGCCCTCACCCCTCCCGCCGACACCCCGGTGGATCCCGCGCTCATTGAAGCCGGCAAGGCTGGCTTCATGGTCTGCATGGCCTGCCATGGTGCCAATGGCGAAGGCGGTCCCGTCGGACCTCCGCTTGCCGGATCCGAGTGGGTCACCGGCCCGGTCTCGAATCTCATCCGCATCCAGCTCCGCGGCCTGAATGGCCCGATGCACATCAAGGGCCAGCTTTACACCCCGGTCGCTCCCATGGCTCCGCTCTCCTACCAGACGGATGACCAGATCGCCGCCGTCCTCACCTTCGTCCGCAATAGCTTCGGCAACAAGGCGGCTCCGGTGCTTCCCAAGCAGGTCGAAATGCTCCGCTCCGAGGTGGGCAAGCCGATGCTCACCGAAGCGGACCTGATCAAGCCCTGATCCTCCACGCGACTTTCCCATGTCTTCCACCACTTCCCAGACCCCGGTGAACGATGCGGTGCGCCGCGCGCAGATCGATATTTCGCTGCGCCACCCGGTGATGTTCTTCTTCACCAGCGGTGCCGCATGGCTCGCGGTCGCCATCTTGCTCGGCATCATCGCTTCGGCGAAGGTGCATAGCCCCGGCTTCCTCGATGGCGTCTCTTGGCTCACCTACGGTCGGGTCCAGTCCGCCCACATCAGTGCGCTGGTTTACGGCTGGGGTTGCCAGGCTGCCTTCGGTGCCCTCGTCTGGCTCATGGCCCGCCTCTCCCGTCAGGAGTGCCGCGCCGCCGGCATCATCCTCGTCGCCGGTCACGTTTGGAATCTCGCGATCTCGCTCGGCATCCTCGCCATTCTCGGTGGTGCAGGCACCGGCATGCCGTGGATGGAGTTCCCGGCCTTCGCTTGGGTCCCCATGCTGCTCGCCTATGGTGCCATCGCCATCTGGTCGATGGTGCAGTTCAAGGTCCGCCCCGCCGGTCACGTTTTCATCTCGCAGTGGTACATCCTCGCCGCGCTGATCTGGTTCCCTTGGGTCTTCGCCAGCGCCCACCTGCTGGTCCACGGCTTCGCCGGTAACCCGGTGATGGCCGCCGCCATCAATGCCTGGTACCGCTCCGCGCTGCTTTTCCTCTTCTTCATCCCCACCGGGATTGCCGCCGCCTACTATCTCATCCCGAAGGTCACCGGCCGCCCGGTTTACAGCTACTCGCTGTCCTCCCTCGGCTTCTGGTCGCTCGCGATCATCGCTCCATGGGCGGGCATGCAGAAGCTCGCCGGTGCTCCGATCCCGAATTTCCTGCCTTACCTCGGCGCCGCCGCCACCATCCTTTTCGCCGTTCCTGCGATTGCCGTCGGCGTGAACCTGCTCAAGACCGCGGCCGGTGCTCCGGACACCGTGGTAAATAGCCCCTCGCTTCGCTTCACCCTCGCCGGGGTGATCTGCCTGCTGGTGCTCGCTCTCGCCTGCGTCTTCCTGAACAACCCGGCCATCCTGCCCGGCACCCAGTTCTCGATGGCCGGTTACGGCTTCGATATCCTGGCCCTCTACGCCTTCTTCAGCTTCATCGCCTTCGGCATGATCTACTTCGTGGTGCCCCGCATCACCCGTCGCGAGTGGCTTTCCAGCCGCTTGATCAAGATGCACTTCTTCCTCTCCGTCTACGGGGTGGCGCTGGTCGTGATCGTCGCCCTCTTCGGCGGCGTCATGCAGGGCGTGGGTCTTGAAGCTTACAAGCAGCCTTGGGAAGACGCCTCCATGCGCGCCTACCCCTACGCCGTGGCCACCACCTTGGCCTGGTGCTTCCTCCTCTTCTCGAACGTCTTCTTCTTCTTCCACCTTACCCTCATGTGGCTCCGCCTCGGCCGTCGCAGCTCGCACCCGACGCTCCTCGGACATGCCCATCACGATGATCTCCACGATGCCACCCACGGCCCCGAAGGCGATATCGACAATGCCGGCCCCGGTTCCGCTGCCGCCGCCCACTCCCACTAACACTCCTGTTTGAACATTAGTGCTTAGTCATTAGTAATTTCCCGTTCCAATGAGCTTCCGCCAATTCGCATTCGGTCTCACCGCCTCCTTCGGCATCGCCTGGCTGGCCATCGTGATCGTGCCCTTCTTCATGATGCGCCACATCAAGCCGGTGGCCTTCGATGAAACGGCCGACGGCAAGGAAGGGGTCTACCACCCGAAGCGCACCGGTCGCGTGATCAATGGCGCGGAAGTCTACGCCGCCAACGGCTGCTACCACTGCCACAGCCAGCTCATCCGCCCGACCTACGCCGGCAATGACCTCGGCCGCCCCGATTGGGCCGGTCTGAAGGCCGATGAAGAGCGCGGCGACACCCGCCGCGAGAGCAACATCTTCGACTACTCCGGTGAGAAGTTCGCCCAGATCGGCCAGAGCCGCCTCGGCCCGGATCTCTCGAATGTCGGCCGCCGCGTCGAGAAGCTCTACGTGAAGGACGGCGGCGATCCGAAGGCCTGGCTGCTTTCCCACCTCTACGATCCGCGCGCCAATCCGGAGCGCCCCACCTCCAAGTGCCCGTCCTACCGTTTCCTCTTCGATACCGTCGAGATCGAGGGCCAGACGCCGAACGATGCCGTGGCCATCACCAAGGACGGTGAAGCCGTCGTCCCGGGCAATCAGGCCCTCGCCTTGGTCGATTACCTCCTTTCCCTGAAGCGCGACGACACCGTCCCCGCCTCGATGAGCCATCTGCCGCCAGCCCAGAAGGGCGCGCCGGAGAAGGCCGCCGCTCCCGCCGCCGCACCGAAAGGCTGAACCGAATTTCCCTTTTCCGATGATCGATCCTTCCAAGCCCGACCTCGAGGAATCGGTGAACGTCACCGAAGCCCACGAGCGCGTCCTCCGCGGTGCGGCCGCGGCGTCCCGCGAGAACAAGCTCACCGAGAACGGTGCCGAGCCCGTTTCCATGTGGGTCATGGCCCTCTGCTTCATCCCGATGCTGGCCGCCGGCTGGACCCTCGGGAATGCGGGCACCCTATTCTCCTACAAGGACACCCTGAAGTCGGGCTATGTCCGCGTGATCCCCGCCGATGACGAGGCGGGCGGTGCACCTCCGGGACCTGCCCTCGACATCTACATGAAGAAGGGCGCCAAGATTTACTCGAAGTGCAGCGGTTGCCACGGCCCGGACGGTAAGGGTGATGGCAATGCCTATCCTTCCCTCGCCGGATCCAAGTGGGTTCTGGGTGAGACCGAAGTCTTCGCCATGGTGGTGCTGAACGGCCTCACCGGCCCGACCTCCTCCGGTAAGACCTACGGCGTGATGCCCGCCCAAGGGGCCGGCATGAGCGGTGAAGACCTCGCCGCCCTGATGACCTACGTCCGCAACAACTTCGGCAACAGCTCCGGTGACGTCGTCACCAAGCAGATGGGTGCCGCCGCTCTGGAGATCTCCCAGGCTCGCGCGAAGGCCGGTGCTCCGGTGACCGCCGACGAGCTCACCGCCGACCACAAGAAGAACCTGCCGGGCGATCCCTTGGAAGCGTCCCTGCCCATCGATCCGGTTACCCTCGAGCCGGTGGCCGCCCCGTAACTCTGACTTTATTCTAGCATGAGCGCTCACGCCGCATCTGCCGATCACCACGGCCACGACGATCACCACCACCACGAGCCCGGCTTCTGGTCGAAGTACGTCTTCTCCACCGATCACAAGACGATCGGTATCCAGTACGGTCTCACCGCCATGGCCTTCCTGGCCTTCGGCTTCTACCTGATGATGGTGATGCGCTGGAGCATCGCTTACCCGCACCAGCCCCTGCCGGAGTGGATGAGCTGGATCTTCACCGATACCTGGAAGGCCCGCTGGCTCCAGGACGGCAAGGTCACGGGTGAGACTTACAACATGTTCGGTGCCATGCACGGCACCATCATGGTGTTCTTGGGCATCGTGCCCCTCGGTTTCGGTGCCTTCGGTAACTACGTCACGCCGCTCCAGATCGGTGCGGTCGACATGGCCTTCCCGAAGCTGAACATGACCAGCTACTGGCTCTACCTGCTGGGTGGCCTGGTGATGTGCGCCTCCTTCTTCATGGAGTCCGGTGCCGCCAAGTCCGGTTGGACGAACTATTCGCCGCTCGCGGGCTTCGCGGATGGCCAGATCGTGAACCAGTGGCTCGCCGGCCAGACGCAGTGGCTTCTCGGCCTCGTCCTGCTGATCTCTTCCTCGTTGCTTGGTTCGGTGAACTTCATCACCACGATCATCAACCTGCGCGCCCGCGGCATGACCTGGATGCGCATGCCCTTCTTCGTCTGGGCGATGCTCGTCACCGGCTTCCTGCTTCTCCTCGCGTTCCCGCCGCTTGAAGCCGCCGGCATCATGCAGCTCATGGATCGGGTCACGCACTCGTCCTTCTTCATGCCCTCCGGCCTCTTCTCGAAGGCGGAAGGTCTGGCCGATCTCTCCGGTGGCGGCTCCCCGCTCCTGTTCCAGCACCTCTTCTGGTTCCTCGGTCACCCGGAGGTGTACGTGCTCCTGCTCCCCGCCATCGCGTGCGTGGCGGAGATCATCCCGGTGAATACCCGCCGCCCGCTCTGGGGCTACAAGGCGATGGTCTACGGCGTGCTCGTCCTCGGCTTCCTCTCCTTCATCGTGTGGGCTCACCACATGTATCTCACCGGCATGGGTCCGGTCGTCTCGACCTTCTTCCAGACCACCACGGTGCTGATCTCGATCCCCTCGGTGATCTTGCTCACCTCGATGATCATCTCGCTCTGGGGCGGTTCCATCCGCTTCACCCCGGCCATGATCTGGGCCTGCGCCTTCCTGCCCATGTTCGGTATCGGCGGTCTCACCGGTCTGCCGCTGGCCTTCAACTTGGTGGACCTCCACCTGCACGATACCTACTACGTCATCGGCCACTTCCACTACGTGGTGGCCCCGGGTATCCTCTTCGGCCTCTTCGCTGGCGTGTATCACTGGTATCCGAAGATCACCGGTCGCCACATGAGCAACTTCCTGTCCCATGTGCACTTCTGGCCGAGCCTGATCTGCATGAACCTGATCTTCTTCCCCATGCTCACGCAGGGCATGGCAGGCTTCCACCGCCGCTGGTACAATGGGGGTGATGCCTACTTCGCCGGGGAAAACACCGCGAACGAGTTCGGCAAGGTCGTCGCCGAGCACATCGACCTGAACATCCTCATGTCCTGGGGTGCTTGGATCATGGCTGTTGCCCAGATCCCCTTCGTGATCAACCTCTTCACCGCATGGAAGCTGGGTAAGAAGGTCGAAAGCGACAATCCTTACAACGCGACCACCCTCGAGTGGGCCACGCCGACGCCTCCGGGCCACGGCAACTTCCTCACCGAGCCCGCCGTCTACCGCGGTCCCTATGAGTACAGCCGCCCGGATTGCGAGGAGGATTTCCTCCCGCAGTGGGAAGAGCCGAAGCGCGATGCCGCCGTGCCCGCCGCCTCGGAGACTCCCGGCAAACCGTCCACCCATCCTTCCCACTGACCCGCAGGGTGCAGCTTCGTAGCCTGAACTAGGAAATCCAAACGATGGAAATCCCCTATATCGTCACCCCGCGCAAGGACACCGGCCTCTTCAACTCGAAGATCGCCATCTGGCTCTTCCTCGCGTCGGAAGTCATGCTCTTCGGCGGCTTCTTCTCCGCCTATATCTTCCTGCGCCTCGGTGCGGATTACCCCTGGCCGGAGCGCACGCTCCCGGTGCTCCCGGGCTTGATCAATACCTTCGTCCTGATCGCCTCCTCGGTGACCGTGGTCTTTGCCTGGGCCTCGCTCAAGCTGCGGCAGTGGGGCAAGTTCCAGGCCTACATGGGCTTCACCGTCATCTGCTCGATGGTGTTCATGGTGCTCAAGGGCATTGAGTACAACGTGAAGTTCCATCACCAGGCGCTTCGCACCAAGGACTTCTCGATCGTTGAAGGCCACCTCGCCTACGAACTGAAGGATGGCGTGCATCACGAGCACGGCCACGAGCCGAAGGAAGAGGATTTCGCCCTTAACCACCACGGCAAGAAGTTCGAGGAGAACGTCATCAACTTCGAGACCACCCAGGTCAGCTTCAATACCGTCCGCTTCCACAAGGACTGGGTGGAGGAGATGATTCACCACGCCAAGGAGCGCAATTCGACCATCAAACTGGCCTCCCAGCTCGACCTGAAGACCGCTCCGGACAAGACCGTGACCTTCGCGGCCGGCACCGATCTCGATATCGCCCTGCTGGAGTCGATCAAGAAGGCCCACCTCGCCGCCCGCGCCCACAATGCGGACCTGCGCACCGAGGAACTCCGCCGCCTCTGGAAGGAAGCGAAGAAGGCCAATCCGGAAAAGGATGACCGCGAGCTCTCCCCGGGAATCACGGTGGACGCCACCAAGCTGGCGCTCATGCCAGAAGCTCCCTCGATCTCCTTCACGGTCCAGCCGCCCGTCACCTTCCACTACAAGCCCCGCGATATCCAGGAGTCTCCGGCCGCCGGCACCCTGCGCGATGGCACCGCCCTCGTCGGCAAGTTGCTCGAAAGCCCGATGGGCTTCCACTACGTCGACGCCATTGACTTCCGCCACCTCGTCATGAAGGCAGAGGAGAAGGGGATCGATCCCGCCGTCGCCATCGCCAATTCCTGGCTGATGAAGGAGAACTCCGAGTTCCGCGCCATCTGGGAGAAGCAACAGAAGGCCCTCGGCCAGCTTGCCGATGCCCTCAAGGAAAAGGGCCGCGTCCCGACCGAGAAGGACAAGTACCGGATCAACTGGCAGGAAATGGCCTATTACATGGATACGGACCTCGCCGATGTGGCGATCAAGCCCGGTGCCTATGTCATGCCCGGCGTTTCTCTCAACAACAAGGAGCAGTTCCTCGGTCCGGATTACCACATCCGCCACTTCCCGCACCTGAATGTCCCGCGCGAGCAGGTTCTCTTCGCCTCCAAGTTCGCTCCGGCTTGGAACACCTATTACGCCATCTACTTCACGATGACCGGCCTCCACGGCCTCCACGTGATCGGCGGCGCTCTCGTCCTCGCCTACTACCTCTTCTGCGGCAAGAAGATGTATCTCTCTAACCCTGAGTGGCTTGCAAACCGAGTGGAAATCGGCGGCCTGTTCTGGCACTTCGTCGACCTGGTCTGGATCTTCCTGTTCCCGATCCTCTATTTGATGTAAGTTCAAACGACAGACATTTCCTGACCTTTTCGATCCCATGGCTGACTCACCAGAAGCTATCAAGAAAGCGACCCGCCTCTACCTGTTGATCGGTGGAGTGCTGTTCGCGGGCACCGTCATTACCGTGTTGGTCGCCACCATGCCCCAGCTCGACTTCGGCAAGCACGGTTTCGACACCGCCGACCTTGTCATCGGTCTGCTCATTGCAACCGTGAAGGCTTCCTTGGTGGCGCTGATCTTCATGCACCTTAACCACGAGAAGCGCCTGATCTACTGGCTCTTCGGCTTTGGCTTCGCGGGTGCCTTCTTCCTTCTCGCCCTTACCGCTCTAGCCGTTTGGAATCCCATTCGCTACAATGGTTTCAAGGACGGCGTCCCCGGTTCGGAAAAAGTCCACACCTGGCGCTGATCCCCGGCACCTCAACCTGATCCTGTCATGTCGCTGAGAGCATTTCACATCGTCTTCGTAACCGTGAGCACCCTGCTCTTCGTGTTTCTTGCCGTGTGGGCCTTCGCGCTCGTCGCGGATCGCAGCACCATGGTCACCACGCTCGGCGTGGTCAGCGCCATCGGTGCCGTCGTCATGCCCGTCTACGGCATCTTCTTCTACCGCAAGGTCCGCAACATCGTGCTCTGAACCGCCATGTTCGATTCCCTACTCGCCTGCTCCACCTGCGCCGTCAATTTCCAAGACGACACGACCAATGCCGCCGGCTGGTCGATCTTCTTCATGCTCGGGATGATCCTTCCCGTGCTTCTCGGTGTGGTCTTCTTCATGGTCCGCCTCGTCCGTCGCAGCAATGTCGAGCTTGAGCCCGAGTTCCGCGACGAACTGCCCGCCGCCACCCCTTCCCGCTGACGCCTGCCCCTTTCCATGAGTCCTTCGAAATTCCTCAGCATCCCGGAAAACTTCTCCGCCCACGGCGGCCGGGTGGATCACCTCATCGATGTGGTCCACTGGTTCATGATCGCTCTCGGCGTCGGCTGGTTCCTCTTCTTCGCCTTCTGCCTGATCCGCTTCCGCGCCTCGGTGCATCCGCGTGCTTCTTATCATGGCGTGCGCAACCACATCTCGAGCCACCTCGAGATCGCGGTGGTCATCATCGAGGCCGTGCTGCTCCTCGGTTTCGCCTTCCCGCTCTGGAAGGAGCGCACCGATACCTGGCAGCAGGTCCAGAAGCTCGATCCGGTCCGCGTCCGCGTCATCGGCTGGCAGTTCGGCTGGACCTACCACTACCCCGGCGCTGACGGGAAGTTCGGCCGCATCGATCCGCTTCGCATCACCAGCAACTCGGATCCTGGCATCGACCTCGACGACCCGAATGCCCAAGACGACTTCATCGCTCCGATGCTCAAGATCGCCAAGGGCCGCCCGGCGATCCTGAACATCACCTCGAACGATGTGATCCACAACTATGCCATCGTCCCGATGCGCATCCAGCAGGACGCCATCCCGGGCAAGGAAATCCCGATGTGGTTCACGCCGAACAAGACCCTCGAAACCTCCGTCGTCTGCGCCCAGCTCTGCGGTGAAGGTCACGGCAACATGATCGGCCAGCTCGAAGTGGTGGAAGACAAGGCCTTCCGCACCTGGGCCGAAACCGAGTCCGCCAACGCGCTCAAGTCCCGCGCTCCCAAGCCCGAGTCGACCGCCAGCCGCTGAGGCCAAGATCTCTTTCCAAAGCGGGAAGCCTTCGCGGGCTTCCCGCTTTTTTCGTACCCTCAAGCCGCGGCTTCCAGCAACAGCTTCTCCAGATCCAAGGGCTGCGTGACCATCGCCAGCGAGCCATCCGGATTGCGCGGCCATTCTGCCATCGGCCGGTCGCGATAGAGCTCCACGCCATTCTGATCCGGATCGCGGAGGTAGAGCGCTTCACTCACCCCATGGTCCGCCGCTCCGTCGAGACGGATGCCCGCGGATACAAGGCGCTTGAGCGCATTGCCCAGAGCCGCGCGGTCGGGATAAAGGATCGCGGTGTGGTAGAGCCCGGTGCTACCCCGCGGCGGCGGCGAGCCGCCGAGGCTTTCCCAAGTGTTGAGCCCGATGTGGTGGTGATAACCTCCCGCCGAAAGGAACGCCGCCGAGTCGCCGAAGCGCTGCATCAACTGGAAGCCTAGTATATCCCGGTAGAAACCGATCGCCCGCTCGAGATCGGCGACCTTCAGATGGACGTGACCGATGCGGACTTGGGGATCGATGGCAGTGCTGCTCATGCCTCGATCCTATCCCGGCCTCCCGGCGCCGCCCAATGCCGTCTCCTGATGCCCAGCATGTTCTCGGAACATGCCCGGCGGTTTGAAACCCGCCCCGGATTTGGAATGCGGTTTCCTTTTGCCCTCCCGGAACCTGTGCTAATGAGAGACGCCATGAATGATCCTTACCTTCCACCGTCGGTTCCCGAAGTGGCCCCGCCCGCGGTCCTCTCCAGCGAGGAGCGCAACTGGGCCATGGCCGGTCACCTGTCCGCCCTTTCCGGCTGGCTCACCGGCTTCGGTTACATCGCCGGACCCCTGATCGTCTGGCTGATCAAGAAGGACACCATGCCATTCGTCGCGCGAGAAGCGAAGGAAGCGCTCAACTTCAACATCTCCTGGACCATCTGGCTCATCCTCCTCGCCATCGTCGCCTTCATCCTCACCTTCTTCGTCATCGGAGTCCTTCTCTGGCCGGTTGTCGCTCTCATCCCCGTCGGGATGTCCGTCCTCAGCATCGTCGGCGGCGTCCGTGCCAACGAAGGGAATGGCTATCGCTATCCACTCACGCTGCGCTTCATCCAATGATGGAGCGTTGCCTTTCGCGCCCCGGACATGAAGTCTCCGGGGCGTGAGGAGCGATCGCTGCCACATCGTGACCGGTCCCGCAGGGGCGGGGAAGAGTGCCTATGCCCGCCGCCTCGCCGCGGAACTCGGCGCCTGCCTCATCGATAGTGACATCGCCACCGAGCGTCTCGTCCGCGCCGGACTCGGTCTCGCAGGGCTCGATCCGGATGATCGGGATTCCCCGGCCTACAAACGCGCCTACCGCGATGCGGTCTACGAGGCCATGTTCGATCTGGCCTTGTCCAACCTCCCGCACATCCCCGTTGTCATGGCGGGACCATTCACCCGTGAAGGGGGCGAGCCGGATTGGCCGGATCGCCTGGAAGCCCGTCTCGGCGTCCGCCCCACGCTCCACTTCGTCTGGTGCCAGCCCGAAGAACGCCGCCAGCGAATCTTAAAGCGAGGTGAGGAAAGGGATCGTCCGAAGCTGGCTGATTGGAATACCTACGCCGCTTTCTGTCGTGAAGAGCGCCCCGTCTGGGAGCATGTCTTCGTCGCGACCTGAGCGCTACCGCAGCAGCTCCCCGTAAACTCCCATCGTCCCCTCCAGCATCGCATCGAGCGTGAAGGGATGCTCGCGCGGCACCTTGGGCGGATCTTCCAGCAGGCCCCGGACGAGCGCTACCGAATCCTCGGGATCGTTCGCAGGCAGACGACCTGCCGGATAAAGCAACTTGAGTTGTTCCCCCACGCCACCGTGATCGTAGCCCGCCACCGGCACGCCTAGCCCGAGCGCCTCCAAAGTCGTGCGCCCGAAGGATTCCGGCTGGGTGGTGAGAGAGAGCACGAGCGATGAAATCGCCAGGATCTCTCGCAAGTCCGAGCGCCCGCCGGTGAAGGTCACTCGATCCGCCAGTCCCTCGGCTTTGAACAGCGCCTTGATCTCGTCGAGATAGGCCGCCTTCCGCGGATGGGCTCCACCGGCGATGAGCCCGTGGATGCTCTCATCCTCTGCCAATGCTTTTAGAATGATGGCGAGGTCCTCGTGCCCCTTCAGCCTTGTGATGCGCCCGGGAAGGGTCAGCAGACGCTTCCCACGGGTGGCCGGGAACTCGCGATGGAAATTCTCGACCCACTCCGGATCCGGCCGATAACCGTAGGGATACTCCGCCGGATCGATGCCGCGGTGAATGACGCGCAGCCGGGTCTCATCCACGCGGGGGTAATGCTTCAGGACATGATCCCGGATGCTTTCGGAAACGCAGATCACGCGTTCACCGCAGGTCATGATCTCCGAGTAGCGGTTCACCGAGTTAAAACCGTGAACCGTCGTAACCAAGCGAGGGCGCGTTGCCGGATCCATGCCGCGCCACGCCAGCCATGCGAGCCACGCGGGTACCCGCGAGCGCAGATGGAGGATATCCGGCCTCTCCTGATCGAAAAGCTTGCGCAGCTTCCTAACGAAAAACAGCGAGGACAAGCGCTTGCGGCCGACGGGCATCGTGATGTGCCGCGTCCCGCAGGCTTCCAGTTGGCTCACCATCTTGCCGCCGCCGGAGATCACGAGAGATTCATGGCCGTAGCGTCCGAGATGGCGCGCCAGTTCCAGCGTGCCGCGCTCGACACCGCCGGACTCCATCTCGGGGATCATCTGCAGCACCTTCATCGTTTTATCAATCGCTCGAGCACGATCTCCGCACATCGGTCCGCCTCTCGTAGCACGCGCGGCGCTTCCGTCAAACCCGTGCGTGGCGACCACTCGGCAAATCGGGTCACGAAGCCGGCCTCGGCCAGTTTTGCGATCCCTCTCGCCACGCGCCCCGCCTTCTTGGTCGCCGGCACGGGCAGCAGGCCTACCCGTGCGCCGCTACTAAGCGCCTCGTAGATCATCGAGATGCTCTCTTCGGTCACCCATGCTTCGGAAGCGGTGGCGAGTTTCTCCGGAAGCCAGTTGCGCCCCGTCCCGGCATGCAGATGGGCCTCCACTCCGGGCACCGCCGCGGCGATTCCGGGAAGCGTTCCTTCCGGAGATCGGCGGGAATCGGTGGCGAGCCACTTCAAGCTTCGTCCATCCTCCACGATCGCTTTCACCGCAGTCGTCACCGCAGCCTGATCCCAGCCGTACGAAGACGAAGGCCCGCCCAAAAGAATAATGCCTCCATCCCTCCCGTCGCGCTTGGCAGGCGGCACCCGGTTCAGGGCGCCTAGGGTTGGGATCACATGCCCGGAAGGTGATTTCCCGCCAAGATCATGTTCGGGCACGAGGCAGAGATCGAAGAGCCCGCAGGGAAGCGTCGGCTTCATCATCACCACGCATGGCACCTTGTTGCGTCGCGCCAACGCCAGCATCGCAGGATGAACTGCATGCCCTGCACCCAGGATCAGATCCGGCCGTGGCAAGAGCCCGCTCTGCTTCCACGCGTGGCGGAAGCGTGCGATGCCTCCTTTCACTTCACTCAAGGAGATCTTTGAGACTTCCACTTCCCGCAGTCGCCCGATCGCTTCCGCCAGACCATAGGACTGGTTCTCGTGCCCCGGCTTGCCGTCCGAGAGGATTTGGATGCTCAGCGGCTTCATGGCGCGGGCTTCCGGGATTTCGCGGTCAGCACCAGCTTGGTCGCGAATTCCCTCCAGCCCTCGCGGTCGGCAGGGCGGGGGATGCTGCGGGTCCACGGCTTGCCGCTTACGCCGGCCCCGATGATCGCTCTCAAGCCGAGACGCTTCGCGGCGGTGGCGAGGTGGAGGTCGCTATCTAACAAGAGGGCAAAATCCAGTGGCACGGCATGCGAGGCATCACAACGCTCCAGCAGTCCGTTCGCATGCTCCGCCGGGAAGCGGACCAGACGCGGATCTTCCGGCAGAGGGGGAAGCTTCCCGTTATCCAGCACGTCGATGCGGGCATCGGGCCGTAGCTCGAGCAGCGTCGTCAGCACTTCCACCGCGGCGCCATCGCCCGGCGGGAGGGTCACCACGGCACGCACCACCTGGCTCGCCGCCCGTGCGTCCTCGGCCGGTGCTTCCTTCGTGAAGAATCCGAAGGGCACCATCTTGTCCACGCGCCAGCGGTCGTGAAACCAGAAGACATCGGTCAACTGATCGCGCATCGCCGTTTCCAAGTGTCCCAGCACCTCGGCGGTCTTCGCCTTCTCAGGAACGGAGCGTATCGTGAGCAGCCACTTGCCGGTCTTCTGCGAGGTGATCGAAAGCGTGACCATCGCCGATCCGGTCCGCCGCGCGAGCAAGGCGGGCAGCGGAGTGCAGGATGAGAGCCTGCCGAAGAAAGGGCAGAGCTCTCCATGACCACCGGCGCGCTGATCGGTCATCACCGTCACCACGCCACCCCGGCGCAGCAGCGCGGCTGGACCGTTGAAGCCATCGTGCTTGTTGAAGAGGACCGCACCCTCTTGGGTCCGGCGCTGCACGGTTAGTTCGTCCAGCAGCGGATTCTGCAGCGGTCGGTAGATCGGCCCTCCTTCGATCGCTTCGCCGGTCTCGCGGATGAGTTGTGCCAGCACCTCCCAGTTGCCCATGTGGGACCACACCAGCACTACACCGCGCCCGGCACGGATCGGCGTGAGCAGATGTTCCAGGCCTGAGAACTCGATGTGCTTCCGCAGCTCGCCCTGCGGCAGGGTTGCCGCCCGCTGGCTGGCCAGCAGGTTGCCACCCGCGCGGCGGAAGGTCTCGCGCACCATCGCATCCAGCCGGGCTTCATCCGGTGCCTGGGCCGCGGTCGCGATCCGCAGGTTGCGCCGCACCAGACGCCGGTGTCCCGGTGAAAGCGCCCAAGCGATCAAGCCCAGCCCGCCGCCCACCCGCGTCACCGTTGCCAGCGACATCAGTCCCAGCAGGCCCTCCACCGAGCGGAAAGCGGCATACTCCAGCCGGTGTGCCAGCGTCGGCCGCGGGGTTGCTGCCTCCTCAAGTGCTTCTTCGCTCATCGCCACCGCGACTTTCCACGCCCGCCGCCCCCCCGGCAAGCTCCGGGGCTTGCACCCCCCGCGTTCCCCTCCTAGTCTCCCGCCGCTCCGCTCCCGTAGTTCAACGGATAGAACAAGGGTTTCCTAAACTCTAGATCTGGGTTCGATTCCCGGCGGGAGCATTCTCCGACCATTGCAGGTCCTTTGCATGGCGCTGGTTCACGAGATCAGCCGAGCACCGGCTCGTCTAACAACCGGCTGCCAAGCACTTCGTTACGAGGCTTTTTGCAATTTCATGACGGAAAATGCGGAACTATTATAGGGGTATTAAAATTCCACGTCCTATTTTTGTAATCCCACGTTGACGTTTCGGAAGCCAGAGGTAAAAGCTGCGGCGTTGTTCGGTTTCTCCCACGAAGCCATCTCTCTCCTCCCAAGGACAACAAGAACTGCTGCTTCACTAACAGGTACGTTTTCGGGAGGTTCGACCGGTGCCACAGGCCACCTCGGATGAGGGAGGGGCTGTGTCCACGGGGAAGGGAATCTGCCCGGCGCGCGCCGCCTACATTCCCCACCCATGAGATTCCGGACTGCCTTCGCAGGAGCCCGCGCTTTGATTCAGACCGCCCTCGTTTTCGCAGGGCTCGGTAGCGCATTCTCCCAATCGATCGTTCAGGAGTACTACGTGCCGATGCCGGAGGCTCAGATCCGCCAGTCTTTCCTGGCACTCGCGAGCAACACCGGCACCTCGATGGACACGACCATCTCCATGGTCGCGGCTGTCAGCGGTACGAAGATCGTCTACGACCATTGGGAAGACGGCTACGAAATCAATCTCGACAGCCCGACCCAATCGACCACCCAGGTCTGGGGTGACGGCAACGATGCGAACGGAAAGCCGCCCGGCTTCGCGAACGACCCGAACGGCCTCTCGGCGGGTGCGGTGATCGCGCTACGGAATCTGATCGCGCTGCCGCGGAATCCCACGACTTTCCTTTATGATGGCCGCGACCGCGTGGGAGCGACGCGTGGCATCGTCATGTCCCGCTCCACCTGGGCGACTACGCCGGGTGCCGTACTTGCGGATGCCACGGAGGTGAACGCCACCGTCGACTGGGGCACGAACTTCATCATCCCGGTGGGCGAGAACGAGATCTTCCCCACGCCGCTGACGGCTTCCATGTTCGAGCTCTGCTCGCTGTTCGTGCAGGCCTCGCAGGCGGGCACGAACGTGCAGATCGACCGCGATGGCAACGGCACGGTGGATACCACCGTGGTCTTGGGCCAGGGGGAAACCTACTACCTCGAGCGCGGCCTGTTGCGCGGCGCCACCGTGGTGGCCTCGAAGCCGGTGCAGACGCACATCATTACCGGTGACATCGGCGGCAATTACGAAACCCGTTGGTACACCGTGGCCCCCACCGCCCTGTGGGGCACCCGCTACTACTGCCCGGTAGGCACGGCCTCGGATGGCGATGACACCTACGTCTTCCTCTACAATCCGGACAGCGCGGCGATCTCGGTGAATATCACCACCCGTGTCGGTGCGAGCACGATCAGCATCCCGGCGAAGAGCAACTACATCTACCTGATGCCACAGGAGTCGGGTGCGAGCTTCATCAACACGGCGAACAAGCTCTTCTATGCGATTGCCACCGTGGGTGCCGAACCTACGGCGAACAACGTACATGACTGGGGTTTCAGCCTCGTTCAGGAGTCGGACCTCACCACCACTCTTTCCTTGGGCTGGGGCCCCGGCAGCTCGGAGAGCGGCACAATCACCGTGAATGGGAACCCGGCATGGGTCACCGCCACCAAGAACACCACGATCTATGTCGACTACAACGGCGACCGCATCGGTTCGCTGACCGATCCCTTGGGCGGCAAGTACGATGTTTCCTACAATGTCGCCGCCTTGCAGGTGCAGCGCCTCTTCGATCCGGACAAGGACCAGACCGGCATGCGCATCTACACCGTGGATGGCACCTTGATCGCTGGCGCTTGGGGTCAGGATCCTGCCACCGCGGGTCCGGGCAATCCCTATCTCGATGCCGGCACGACCATCCCCTCCTTTCCGGTACCGGTGATTCGCAAGGCTTCGGTCATCGCCGTGGATAACAACACCGCCGGCCTCAGCATCGGCGATGTGCTCGAATACTCGATCACCATGGACAACGCCGGCCTGGTCGCCCTCGGCAACCTGCTGGTAGTCGATTCGCTGCCGGCACAGATTTCCTACGTGGCGGGCAGCGCCACCCGCGACGGGGTCGCCGTGGCCGATAATACGGGGGCAGGCAACACGCCTTTCCCCTTCGATGCCAGCGGCTACAACATTCCCATCCTGCCGCGCGGTCAGGTCACGACTCTCAAGTATCGCGTGACGATCGTCGCCGCGGGCTCGATCGCGAATACGGTGACGACCTCTTATGCCGGTGTCACTTCCACCAATACGGTCTCCGTCCCGGGTGGTGGCACGGCGGCGCAGATCCGCTTCACCCTTTCGGATGGCACGGTGGTTACCTCCTTTGCCCCCGGGGATGGCATCTACGTAACGATGACCGATCCGGATGCGAACACCAGCGCGACCACGGTGCAGACGGTCACCGTCATCGTGAGGAACGCGACCACCGGCGATTACGAAACCATCACGCTGACCGAGACAGGCGTGAACACCGGCATCTTCCGCAATACGACTCCGGCGCTGGCCTCCTCTGCCGCAGCAGGAACCAACCCCAACGATTCCACACTCAACGTCTTCGCCGGCAACAGTCTCACCGTCAGCTATACCGATCCGGTTTACGGCGAGACGGCCAACACGACCGCAACGGTCAGCACTCCGGCTCCCTCAAAGGTGCTCTACCTGAGCACGGATGGAGTGGGATCTCCTGACCAAGACATGGATCGCATCGATCCGGTCGCTTTGGCGGACAACACAACCGCATTCACCGCGGATATCTCCGTACCGGTGGCCGTGGGCGCCGGCACCTCGACACTCGGTGCCTTCACGGGGCCTTTGACCGGTTCCACCGCGAGCGTGAGCATGAGCCACGCCGTGAGCGGCACCAACCGCTTGCTGCTGGTGGCGGTGAACTATGAGGACGACGGCACCGCCGGCATGACCGTGGGTTCGGTCACCTACGGTGGTACTGCGATGACCCGCATCTCCCGCAATCCTTCCACTCAGGAAGTCGTCACGGAACTGTGGAGCCTCGTCGCTCCGGCCACCGGCACGGCGAACGTGGTGGTGAACATGACCAACTTCGCGAGCGGGGATGCCCTGCACGTTGCCGCCACCACTTTCACCGGAGTCAATCAGACCACGCCGCTTGGCACGCTGGTCACGGCGGTTGGCACTACTACTCCGACGACGATCACGGCTGGCGGCGTGACCGGTGATCTTATCTTCGCTACCGCAGCGATCGACGATTCGCGCACCGCGACGCCGACCGGTGCCACGGCTACCGCCCTGTGGAATGCCAATAGTGGCGGCACCGGCGACGGTGTGCGTAGTGTCGGCAGTACCCGTGCCGGTGACGGTAGCAGTGCCGCCTTTGCATGGACCCTGAGTGCCGCGGATGCCTGGGCAGCCATTGTCATCCCGATCAAGCAAGCGACTGCCGGAACCTCTTCATCGCTGAGCTTCACGCAGACCCCGACCTTCGCCGAGAGCTTCACCCTTCCGACCGGTGCGGCCTTGAGCGCGCAGACCTATTTCACTGCCTCCAGCGGCACCCTGAGCGGCACTGTCGCGGTTACCGCTACCTTGCGCTATGGCTCGACCACCGTGGCCACGAGCAACTCCGCCACGGTCAGCGGCTCCGCGATCAACTTCAGTTTCCCCGCGCTGGCCAGCGCCGTGACAATCCCGTCCGGGCAGGCACTCACCTTGGATATCACCACGGCTGTGCCCGGAGTTTCCTTCCGTATCGATTACGACAGCGTGACCAAGCCGTCGAAGATCACGCTTCCGACCACGACGGTGATCCACACGGATTCCATCGGAGTCTACGATGCTCCCTTCCCCGGCGGCACTTTGGTCACCAGCCCAGCCAACGGCCAAACCCTCTATGTGCGCACCGTGGTGGGCGACCCCTTCGGCGCTTATGACATCACCAGCGTCGACCTGAGCATCGATGGTCCCGGCACCACCGATGATATCACTACCACTCTCAATGCGGCGAACGTGGTTGCCACCACCACCGCGACGAAGACCTACGAGTACGTCTGGCGCACCGGTGCCACCAATGGTCAATACTCGATCGTCGGCACCGCGAAGGAAGGCCTGGAGAATGCCATCTCTTCCTCGCGCTCGACCACGGTCAATCTCAGCTTCCTCGACCTCGGCACGCCCTCCAGCGTGGAGTTCCTGAATGCAGGCGGCACACGCACTCAGACCTATGCGGCGAACGAGTCGATCCGCATTCGCGTGACCGATCTCGACGAGAATCGCAATCCGGCAGCGATCGAAACCATCACGGTCACGATCACGACTACCAGCGGAGACACGGAGACCATCACGCTGACTGAAACCGGTGTGAACACGGGCGTCTTCACCGCGGTCGTGCCGGCTACCACCACCGGTCCGGCGAATCCGGGTAATGGCACGATCTACGCCCCGACCGGCACCGGCATCAGCGTGGTCTACACCGACCCTACGGATTCCACCGATACCTCCAGCGCGACCGCCAGCGTGCCCGCGCCGACTGCCGTCGATGGCGTGTCCTTGAGCAAGATCCTCATCTCTCCTGCCAGTGGCCAGGCCATCGTGGGTGAGACGATCCAATACCGTCTGCGGGTCGTGAACACCGGCGGCACCGCCTTGGGCACCGTGGCTCTCACCGATACCTTCCCGGTGGCGAACCTCACTTACGTCTCCGCCACCACCACTCCGACCAGCGTCTCCGGCGGCACTATCACTTGGTCGAATGTGGGCCCGCTCGCACAGGGGGCATCCACCGAAATCTTCCTGACCTTCACCGCGAATGCCGCGGGTACCACGGTGACCAATTCGGCCTCCGTTACCGCTGGCACCGCCAGCTCGAACAGCTCCGCGAACATCACCATCACCCGCCCGCGCGTGACCGTCACCAAGACGGTGACCAGCCCGGCCACTGGCACGGCAGGCAAGGGGGATAACGTGGTCTTCAGCATCGCGATCCAGAACTCCGGCAGCACGGCGATCCCGAATCTGCCGCTTGAAGACCTTTTCAGCAACGACACCTTCGAATACGTCAGTGCCTCGCTCGCCCCGAATGCGGTCGGCTCCGGCACCTTGCTGTGGAACGACATCACCGGCAGCGGCAGCCTGGCGGTCGGCGCCACCCAGACGATCTCCGTCACCCTCAAGGTGAAGGGCGAGGCGAGCCCCGCGACCAACGTCGCCGCGGTGAACTACGCCACCGACTCGAACGGCAATGCCGTGCCGGCCACAAGCAGCACCGCCTCGCTGGTGACTGCCGCGGCCTCGATCAAGGGGCTCGTGCTCGAAGACAAGGGCACCTCCGGCTTCGGCGGTGGCGATACCCCGCTGGCAAACGTCCGCGTCACGCTCTACTCGGATCCGAATAACGACGGCGATCCCTCCGATGGCACCGTGTTGGCGATTGCCAACACCCTTGCGGACGGCAGCTACGAGTTCCTCAATCTCGCGCTTGGCAACTACGTCGTGGTCGAGACCGATCCGACCGGCTTCAACAGCGTGGCCGATGTGGATGGCGCGAATGACAACCGCATCAAGGTTTCCCTCACTACCCTGACCGCCGTCACCGGCCGCAACTTCCTCGACAAATACATCGATCCCGCGCTCTACGCGAATATCGCCGGCCAGGTCCGTAACGATGTGGATGGCGATGGCGACCTCACGGATGCCGACAGCGGCATCAGCGGTGTCACGATCGATCTTTACACCGACCCGAATGGCGATGGCGATCCGACCGATGGCACGCTCTATCTGAGCGCCGTTACGAATGGCACGGGCAACTACTCCTTCAATCTGGTGCCGCCCGGCAGCTACGTGGTGATCGAAACCGACCTCTCCGGCTACGTCAGCACGAATGACAAGACCCTGCCGAATGATAACCGCGTGCCGGTTGCCGTCGTGGCCTCGCAGACATCGACCGGGAACGACTTCCTCGACTCGAACTCGCTGACTCTTCTCGGCACCATCGGCGACACCGTCTGGTCCGACACGAATAACAACGGCATCCTCAATGCGGGTGAGCTGGGCATCGTGAATGTCACCGTCCAGCTTTACCGCTCTACCCAAACTCCCGGCGTGGGCGCGCCTTATCGCAGCACCTTCACGAACATCAATGGTGTTTACTCCTTCGCGGGTGTTCCGGCCGGCTCCTACTACATTTACATTCCGGCTACCAACTTCGCGGGCAATGGCGCGCTCTTCACCTCGCCGCTGTCCTCGACCCTGACTGTCACGACCGACAATCAGGTGAACAACGACGACAACGGCATCCAGACCGCATCGGGTGCCGCTGTGGTCAGCCCGCTGATCGCGATCTCCGCGAACGAGACCGAGAACACGATCGACTTCGGCTTCGTCCCGAACACGAGCCTCGGCAGCATCACCGGCACGGTTCTCGCCGATAACAACAACGACAACGTCGGCGATAGCGGTATCGCGGGCGTGACCCTTGCGCTCTTCACCGATCCGAATGGCGATGGTAATCCTGCCGACGGAGTGCAGGTGGCGACCACCACCACCGCTGCGAATGGCAGCTACTCCTTCACCGGACTTCCGCCGCGGGCCTACGTGGTCGTGCAGACCCAGCCCGCCGGCTACCTCAGTGTTTCCGATACCGATGGCGGCACCATCAATCAGGTCGCCTTGGTCTTGGCTGCCGGCGGCAGCGGCGTGGCTTCCTTTGTCGAGGAACTTCCCGGCACCGTGACCGGCCACATCTACCGCGATGTGAATGGCAATGGCACGCAACAGGTCGGAACCGAGCCGAACTTCTCCGGCATCCAGGTCGTCATCAACGACGCGAACGGCGGCACCCAGACGGTGACCACCGATGCCAATGGCAATTGGACCGCTACCGCGCCGCCCGGCCTGACCTCCGCGAATGTGAATGAGGCCGGCCTGCCTGCCGGCTGGGTGCAGACCGAAGGCATCGATCCAACCGAAGTCACCGCGAGCGCGGGCGGCACCGCCAGCGCCGGGAACGATGGTTACTTCTTCCCCGCGATCGTCAGCGGCCGTGTCTATCGCGATGTCTTGGGCAATGGCATCGAGGATGTCGCCGACACCGGAATCGCGGGCGTGATCGTCCGCGTGACCGACAGCCTCGGCGTGGTCCGGAATGTGACCACCAACGCCACCGGCGATTGGACCGTGAGCGTGCCGCCTGGCAGCACCATTGTCGATGTCCTTGAGCTCGATGCGACCTTCCCGACGGGGGGCGTCCGCATCGAAGGCGAGGACCCGAATACCGTGACCGCGGTGGCTGGATCCACGACGAACGGTGGCAAGGACGGCTACTACTTCCCCGCCACCGTCACCGGTCATCTCTACCGGGATGTGAATGGCAATGGCGTGCAAGACCCCGGCGAGCCGAACCTGCAGAGCATCGATATTCTCGTCACCGGCAGCAATGGCGTGGCCCAAACCGTGGTCACGGACACTAGCGGTAACTGGTCCGCGAGCGTGACTCCCGGCGGCGGCACCGCGAAGGTGGTCACCACCGACCCGGATTTCCCGACCGGTGCGGTGCAGCGCGAGGGTGATGACCCCACCGCCTTCGTTGCGGTGGCGACCCAAGTGGTTTCCGGCGGTATCGACGGCTACTTCGTCCCGGCCACCGTCATCGGCCACATCTACCGCGATGTGAATGGCAACGGCGTGCAGGATGTCGGCGAGCTCGGTCTGCCCGGTGTGCCCGTGAAGATCACGAATAGCCTCGGCGCGGTTCAGACCGTCACCACCGATGCGAACGGCAACTGGACTGCCAGCGTGCCGCCCGGCAGCACCATCGCCGATATCGATGACACCAGCACCGCCATCCCGGCGGGAGCCACACGCACGCAGGGCTCCGATCCCACCACCGTGACGGCCGTGGCAGGTGCCACTGCGGACGCGGGTAAAGATGGCTTCTACCAAGCGGCGACCGTCACCGGTCACCTCTATGTCGACTCGAATGGCAACGGCGCGGAGGATCCCGGTGAGCCCGGCGTTCCGAACGTCAATGTCACCATCACCGATAGCCAGGGTGTGGTGCAGGTGGTCGTGACCGATGCGAATGGTAACTGGACCGCGAGCGTGCCGCCCGGCACCACTGCCGTGGATGTGGATCAGTCCGACCCGGATTTCCCGGCAGGCGGCACCCTGAGCCAGGGCAGCGATCCGAGCACTGTGAACGCACTCCCTGGGCAGTCCGTCGCGGCGGGCACCATCGGCTACCGCATTCTCGGGGTTGTTAGCGGTCACCTCTACATCGACGTGAACAACAACGGCGTGCAGGGCCCGGGTGAGCCGGACCTCGCAGGCGTGACCGTGACTCTCAGCGGCGGGCCGTCGGGCACCGTCACCGCGGAAACCGATTCACTGGGCAACTGGTCCGCCAGTGTCGCTCCCGGCACCTATCAGGTGAAGGTCGATACCTTGGATCCCCAATTCCCCTCCGGCTCCGTTCAAAGCGAAGGCGCCGACCCGAACCCGGTAACCGCCATCGCCGGCCAAACCGTGAACGGCGGCATCGATGGCTACTACATCGCCACCTCCGTCACCGGCACCATCTACCTCGACACCAACAACAACGGCAACCGCGATCCGGGTGAGCCCGGCATCGCGGATGTCAGCGTGCAGGTCACCGATGTGAATAGCGCGACGCGCACCGTGGTGACCGATTCGAACGGCGTGTGGGTGGCCAGCGTGCCGCCAGGCAGCACCACCTCGCTGGTGCTGGAGACCGGCCCGGTCTTCACCTCCGGCTACATCCGCTCGCAGGGCACCGGCACCTCCACCGTCACAGCGGTGAACGGTTCCCCGACTTCCGTGGCGATCACCGGCTACTACTTCCCCGGCATCGTCAGCGGTCATCTGTTCAATGATCTCAATGGCAACGGCATCGAGGACTCCGGCGAGCCCGGCTTGGGCGGTGTGACCATCCGTGTGACCGATAGCCTCGGTGTGCTGCGCCTTGTCGAGACCGATACCAACGGCAACTGGAGCGTGAGCGTGCCGCCCGGCGCCACGATCGTGGATATCGACAACGCCGATCCGCAGATCCCGGCCGGTGCCACGCAGACAGCGGGCAGCGATCCAGTCACCGTCACCGCCGTCGCCGGAGTGAATACTCCGTCCGGTTCCACCGCAGGCTTCTATCTCGCAGCCGTGGTGAATGGACACCTCTACCTCGATACGAATGGCAACGGAGCGCAGGATCCGGGCGAACCGAATCTCGCCGGCGTGAATGTCTTCGTGGCCGACTCGAACAACGTCACCCGCACCGTGGTCACCGATTCGAACGGGGATTGGACGGCCAGCGTGCCGCCGGGTCAGACCCGCATCGATATCGATGAGTCTGATCCACAGTTCCCGGTCGGCGCGATCCAGACACAAGGTGTGGCTCTGATCGTCGTAACCGCTACCACGGTCAATCCGGTGAGTGCAGGGGCCGCAGGATTCTTCGTCCCCGCCGCTATCACCGGTCACCTCTACCTCGACCTGAACGGTAACGGTAACCAGGACTTCGTGGTCCACGACCTGGCGAACGTGAACATCATCGTCACCGATTCGAACGGCAATACCCAGACGGTGGTGACCGACTCGAACGGCAACTGGAGCGCTACCGTCCCGCCGGGTCCTGCTACCGCCACCGTGGACAGCACGGATCCGGAGTATCCTTCCGGATCGGTAGTCACCCAAGGTGCTGCCACCACCAACTTCACTGCCGTGGCGGGCACCACCACGGGCAGCACCCCCGTCGGCTTCTTCTTCCCGGCGCAGGTGAATGGCCACCTCTACATCGATACGAACGGCAACGGCGTGCAAGATGGCGGCGAGCCGAATTTGGCAGGCGTTGATATCTTCATCACCAGCGCGATCGGTAACGTGCAGACCGTCACGACCAATGCGGCTGGCAACTGGATCGCCACCGTGCCGCCCGGCAATACCAAGGTGGATATCAACGAGGCGGACGTGGACTATCCGGAAAACCATGTGCAGACGGAAGGCGCCGACCCGAGCTTCGTCACTGCGGTGGGCAGCCTAAATACCTTCGCTGGCAATGATGGCTTCTATCGCTCCGGTACCGTCAGCGGTCACCTCTTCGTGGATACGAATGGCAACGGCGTCGAGGATTCCGGCGAACCGGGCCTTGCGGGCGTGGACATCCTGATCACGGATGTGAACGGGAACACCCAGACCATCACCACCGATGCGAATGGCGACTGGGTGGCCACGGTGCCCCCGGGCTCTACCTTGGTGGATATCGTGAACACCGATCCGCAGATCCCGGCGGGTGCGACTCAGACCGCGGGCGATGATCCCGTGACGGTTGTCGCGCAGCCTGGCGTGGATACACCTTCCGGCAGCAGCGCCGGCTTCTTCCAAGCCGCTACCGTCACCGGCCTGCTCTATGCGGATACGAACGGCAATGGCGTCCGCGATGAGGGCGAGGTCGGTCTTCCGGGTATCACGATTCTGATCACGGATAGCCTGAACAATCCGCGCACGGCGGTGACCGGCCCGGATGGCGGGTGGACCATCGCCGTGCCGCCCGGCACCACCCTTGCCAAGGTCGATACTTCCGATCCGGATTTCCCGGCCGGGGTGACCCAGAGAGAGGGCACGGATCCGACCACGGTGACCGCCGTCTCCGGCACGACGACGAGCGCGGGTAACGATGGCTACTTCCTGCCGGCGCTACTCACCGGCACCGTCTATCGCGATATCAATGGCAGCGGCACCCGCGATGGTGGTGAAGGCGGCTTGGCAGGCGTGACCGTGCGCATCACCGACAGCCTCGGCGTCGTGCGTGACGTGGTCACGAATAGCTCCGGCGTGTGGAGCGTGAGCGTGCCGCCCGGCGACACCATCGTGGATATCCTGAATCAGGATGGCACCTTCCCGAACGGCGGTATCCTGCGCGAAGGCGTGGATCCGCAGACCGTGACTGCAATTGCGGGCAGCACGGTGACCGCAGGCACCGCGGGCTACTATTTCCCGGCCACCGTGACCGGCCACGTCTTCAATGATGTGAACGGTAACGGCGTGCAGGACGGCAGCGAGACCGGCATCGCCAACTTGGATGTGGTCATCACCGACAGCAACAATGCGACCCAGACCGTGACCACCGATGGAAACGGCAACTGGACCGTGTCTGTCCCGCCCGGCACCACCCAGGCAAAGCTCGCAGAAAGCGATCCGCAGTATCCCACCGGTGCCACCCGCACCACGGGTGCCGATCCTGCTTCCGCGAATGCGCTCGCCACCCAGATCACTCCGACTGCCCCGATCGGCTTCTTCTTCCCGGCCACCATCACCGGCGTGGTCTATGCCGACACGAACGGAAATGGTTCACAGCAAGCTGGCGAGAACGGCTACGTCGGCGTGACGGTACAGATCACCGATAGCCTCGGTGCCATTCAGACGGTGACCACCACCACCGGCGGCGTCTGGACCGCCAGCGTGCCGCCCGGCACCGCCACCGTGCTGGTCACCGATACGAATAGCGTGATCCCCGCCGGCTCGGTGCTGCGCGAGGGCACCAACCCGAGCACCGTGGCAGCCGTCGCCGGCGTGGTCTCGAATGCCGGTAAGGACGGCTACTTCAGGCCCGCGATCGTCGAGGGTCACCTCTGGGTGGATGCCGATGGCGATGGCGTGGAAGATCCAGGCGAGCAATTGCCGAACGTCGACATCATCATCACCGACGGCAACGGCACGGTGATCGTCGTGACGACCGACCCGAACGGCAACTGGACTGTGAGCGTGCCGCCCGGCACCACCATCGTGGATGTGGATCAGAACGATCCGGACTTCCCGGTCGGCGGCACCCTGGTTGGCGGCGGTGTGGATCCTGCCACGATCACCGCGGTGGCCGGCACCACTACTACTGCACCATCCCTCAGCTTCCGGATCTACGGTGTCGTCACCGGCCACCTCTACTACGACGTGAATAACAACGGCGTGCAGGATCCGGGCGAGCCTGCGATGCCGGGTATCACGGTGACGTTGCTTGATTCTCTCGGTGGCACCCAGGTGCTCGAAACGGATGTGGACGGTAACTGGCGCGCGAACGTCGCTCCCGGCACCGTGGACATCACCGTGGACGAGAACGATGCGCAGTTCCCTGACGGAGCGGTTCGCAGCCAAGGCACGAACCCCACCCAGGTCACGGCCCTCGCAGGTCAGACCGTGAGCGGAAACGTGAATGGTTACTACGTCGCCACCTCGGTGACCGGCGTCGTCTATCTCGACCGCAACAACAACGGCACGCGTGATCCCGGTGAGCCCGGTCTTGCAGGCGTTTCCGTCCGCGTGACCGATGTGAACAGCGTGCAGACGACGGTGGTGACCGATAGCGAGGGCGTCTGGGTGGCCAGCGTGCCCGCGGGTAGAACCACCTCTCTCGTGCTCGAGACCGGCCCGGTCTTCACTTCCGGCTATGCCCGCACCCAAGGCACCGGTACGTCCACCGTCACGGCGGTGAGCGGTTCCCCGACCTCGGTGGCCATCACCGGTTACTACTTCCCCGGCACTCTCACCGGCGTGCTCTTCGATGATACGAATGGCAACGGCGTGCAGGACGGCGGCGAGCTCGGTCTCCCGAATGTCGAGGTCACCATCACCGGCTCGAATGGCGTGGTAACCGTGGTCACCACGAATACCAATGGCCAGTGGACTGCCAACGTCTCGCCCGGCACCGCCGTGGTGAGTGTGGATCGCGGCGACGTGCCCGCAGGCGCCATCGTCACTGCGGGCTCCGATCCCACCGAAGTGAACGTGGTGCCCGGCACCACCACCACGGTTCCTGGCACGGCCTTCTTCGTTCCCGCGATTGTCAGCGGTCACCTCTTCCGGGATGTAAATGGCAACGGCGTGCAGGACGAGGGCGAGCCGAACCTGCCGAACGTGAATGTCTTCGTGGCCACTTCCACCGGCACGGTGCTCACCGTGGTGACGGATGCGAATGGTGACTGGACCGCCAGCGTCCCGCCAGGCTCCACCTTGATCGATATCGACGAGAACGATCCGGACTTCCCGGCAGGTGGTGTCCTGACCGCGGGTCAGCCGGTCACAAGCGTCACGGCAGTCGCCGGTCAAAATACCAGTGGCGGCACCTTGGCCTACTTTGTGCCCGCCACCATCACCGGCCGTCTCTATCTCGATACGAATGGCAACGGCACGCAGCAGGTCGGCACGGAAGCCGGCCTCGCGAATCTCGACCTGGTCATCGTGATCGTGGATTCGAACGGTAATACGACCCGCGTGACTACCGACAGCGCGGGTAACTGGAGCGCCACGGTGCCGCCAGGCCCTGCCACCGCCACGGTGGACTCGACCGATCCGGAATACCCTAGCGGTGCTCTTGTCACCCAGGGCGCGATCACCACCAGCTTCGATGCGGTGGCCGGTAGCACCACGCCGAGCACCCCGGTGGGCTTCTTCTTCCCTGCCACCGTTACCGGCCACCTCTACGTGGATACGAACGGGAACAGCGTACAGGACGGCACCGAGCCAAACCTGCCGAACGTGACTGTCTCCGTGCTCAACGCGAACAACGTCACCACCGTGGTGGTCACGGATGCCAACGGCAACTGGACTGCCAGCGTTCCGCCGGGCGCCACCGTGATCAATATCGATGAAACCGATCCCGACTTCCCTGCGGATCATGTTCAGACGGAGGGTGAAGATCCGACCACCGTCACCGCGGTGGCGAGCACTTCGACCTTCGCGGGCAACGATGGCTTCTATCGCGCCGGAAGCGTGAGCGGCCACGTCTACCTCGATAGCAACGGCAACAACGTGCAGGACGGCAGCGACCAGAATCTCTCCGGTGGGGAAGTCCGCATCACGACCTCCACCGGCACGGTGCTCACCGTCTTCACCAACGCGGCAGGCAATTACACCAGCCCTGTACCTCCGGGCACCACGATCGTGGATGTCATCGATACCAGCGCGGCGATCCCGGCGGGCTCGATCCGTAAGGAGGGTGCGGATACCGTGACAGTCGTCGTAGCCGCAGGTAGCGATTCTTCGGCAGGCAACACCGGCTACTTCCTGCCGGGCACGATCAGCGGCTTCGTCCAGTCGGATACCGATGGCAACGGTTCGCCGGATACCGGTATCGCGGGGGTCTCGATCGGCCTCTTCGATACGAGCAACAATGCCATCGCTTCGACCGTGACCGCTGCGGATGGCAGCTATTCCTTCGGCAATCTGCCGCCGGGTAACTACATCATCGTGGAATCCCAGCCCACGGGCTACCTCAGCGTGTCCGATGTCGATCTCGGCGATCCCGACACCATCGGTGATGTGACGCCGGTCGTGCTCAGCGCCGGTGGCACCGTCAATGGCCGCAACTTCCTGGAGCGGCCGCTTAGGACTCCGAACACCTTCGCGGGCTGGCAGGACCAGAATCCGCTCGGTGGTCAGAACGGTCCGACGCAGAACCCGGATGGCGACATCTCGAACAACTTGATCGAATACGCCTTCGGCCTCGATCCGGCCAGCGGTGCGGGCAATCCGTTCTGCCTCGTCTCCTCGCTCGCCAATGACGGGAATATCGACGCGGTCTACACCCGTACCGCCGGTGGCGCGCTGGATGTGAACTACGAAGTGCAGACCATCTCCAGCCTCACGCTCTCGCCGGGCGGCTGGACGACGGTGAGCCTCACACCCGCGAACTTCACCGTGACCAACAATGGTGATGGCTCGGAGACGGTTCGCATCCTCGACCTGCAATCGCTCACGAGCTTCACCGGATCCGGCTTTGTCCGGATGCGCGTCAGCCTGGATGAAGACAACAACGGCACGCCGGAAGCCACGGCTGTGACCGAGGTCGGTGGCTGGGTGGCTACGAACTGGGGCACCGAGTGCCGCACCTATGGCAATCCCTTCATTTCCTGCCCGCCCTTCTCCGGAATCATCGATTCCGTGAATGGTCAGCAGATCATCTTGGGCGCCTCCGCGACCGGAGTGAACCTCGCCACGGTCTTGCCTTCCGGCTCGTCCTACTACCTCGAAGTCACTTCCGGCGATTGGGCCGGCCACCGCTTCGACGTGACGACCACCGGTGTTGGCGTGCTCTCACTCGCGAATGATCCCGATCTCTTCGCGCAGAGCGGGCCCTTCAACACGCTTGCCGGCGCTCTTCCTGCCACCTTGGCGGGGGATAGCTTCGTGATCCGCGTGCACTGGTCGCTCGGGGAGATGTTCCCGGTCGAGGCTTTCACCGCCACCTCCAGCCAAGACACGGCGGATCAGGTCCAGACCTTCGCGAACGGCATCTTCACGAATTATTGGCTCTACGATGATGCGGGCACGCCGCGCTGGATCCGTGTGGGAGACAGCAGCATGTCCGACCAAGGTGCGACGGTGATCCCGCCGAACGCCGGCACCTTCATCCAGTGCCTGAGTGCCCCGGGTTCGATGCTGGCCTTTGGGAAGGTCCGTGCGAATGACTTCGTGCTGCCGCTCCAAGCAGGACACAACCTGGTGCGCGGCGGATATCCGCTCGATGAATCACCGTTCTCCCGCGGCATGACGCTTCCGAACGGCTTCGATGGCGACCGCGACTATAAGAAGGCGGACGAGATCTTCATCTGGCGCGGCGATCTGGTGGCGAATGGCACCGGCTACGACACCTACTTCCTGCTCGATGCGTCGCCGACGCTGAGACGCTGGGCGAAGGTGGGCGATGCCTCGCTCACGCCGCAGGACAATTCTCTCCTCTTCAAGCGAGACCACAGTGCCTTCCTCAAGCTGAACACCGCGCTGCCGTCCCACAAGGTCGCCCGTCCTTGGCAGCCCTGAGAAATATCCCTCACCCCTTACACCGATGAGACTTCGTCACAAAGCAGTGCAAGCAGCGGCAGCGTTCCTGCTCTTCGCTGTCACGCAGGCCCCGGCCGCGACCATCAACTGGGGCAGCCCCGTGCTCTCGACCACGGCGGACAGCAAGGGTGAGGCACTCGATTCCAGCTACAGCGTGGAACTCGGTGCCTTTGCCAACGGCTTCGTCCCCACCGCGGAGAATACCGAGGATTGGGCCGCGAACTGGCGCACCTTCAGCGTCGCCAGTTTCGATCCGGAGCTTGGCTATTTCACCGGCACCGCCGATCTACTGGTCGGTGGCGGCAGCAGCGATCCGCTCGCGGACACGGGGATCAATTTCTCGGACATGGAAGTCTATGTTTGGGTCTTCAATTCCACGACCATGGAACCGGAGTCGGAGTGGTTCCTCGGCCGCAGCGATAGCTGGGTGATGCCGACCGCTCCCACCGAATGCTGCGACAATGGCCTGCCTACCCAATGGTCCACCACCGACTTCACCACTTCGGACACCCCGGTATACGGCGCGCAGGGTCCGGTATTCGGCGGTGGCGTTTCGGATAATCCCGGCGTTTACACGATCCAGACCCACACGGTTCCGGAAGCTTCGACCCTTGTCCTCGCGGCATTCGGGATGATGTTCTGTCTCCGCCGCCGTCGTCCGATCTCCTGACCGATTTCACCCCCTGATGTTCTTGCTCCGCGCCCTTCTGGTTCGCATCGCCCTCGTGATCGTTCTCACGAAGGCGGTGGAAGCGGAGACGCTCAAGTGGTTCTGCGATTCACAGACGATGAATCTCAGCAGTGCTGGCGTGCCCATGGACGGCGGCTACCGCTTCGAACTCGGAGTCTTCGCGGCGGGCTTCACTCCCACCGCCGCCAATACTGCTCAATGGTCCGCTAATTGGAGTGCCGCCCAACGAGTGGTCTACAATGGGACCACCAGGGTCTTCACCGGCGTATACACGGTGACCTCGAACGCGGCTCCATTCACGGTCGGGGCGAATGCCTACGTCTGGGGCTTTGGTGGTCGGGCGGGGAATGAGTGGATACTGTTCCGCGCGCCCTCATGGATTTGGCCGGCGCCGAATCCAATCGACCCCTTCGGCCTCGATTGGAATGCGAAGGATGCCACCCAAGTCATCGTTGGCAACATCCATGCCTCGGGAAGTCCTTTCCTCATGCAGGCCTCCGCGGTGGTGAGCAGCGTGCCGCCCTCTTCCACCTACGCCCAGTGGAGGAATGAGGAGCTTTCCGGCGTCGCACTGAACGGTCCGGAGGACGATGCGGATGGCGATGGGATCAAGAACCTGCTGGAGTTCGTCTTCGGCACCCGCCCGCTTACCCTTGATGCGCTGCCGCCGATCGGCACCACGATGGTGGGCGGCTCGATCCAGCTCACGGTTCCCCGGCGGCTCGACCGCACGGCCAGCGTGGCGCTGGAAACCTCCACCGGCCTGTCCGGATGGACCTCGGCCATCTCGGGTGTCACCGTCACGAGCAATGGGCCGGAGGCCCGCATTCTCAGTGTCTCGGTCGGATCCGATAGCCGCCGCTTTTTCCGGGTGGTGTTCACGGCCTCGCCCTGACTTGAAAAAGTGGCTATTGTGGTGGATATCGCCATGAGCCCGCCTTCGTTGCACCGTTGGAAGTCTTTCTGGTTCGGGGCGATCGTTCTCGTCTTCCTCGCATGGAGCTGGGTGCACTCGATGGGGCAGGGCGGTTACGTCTCGATCGCCGGGAGCTCGGAGGAGCTGCTCCGGATCGACCAGAGCGGAGGCTATGTCGCCTTGGTTTGGGAGTCGGCTACACCGATCTATTCGCTTCCCGAGTTGCCGCTCGAAAGGATGTTCGGGAGGGAGCAGAGTTCATGGTTTCCAAAGGCTTTTAAATACGGCTCGCCGGTCGATGGTTGGCGAGCCGCAGCCATCGCGCATTGGTGCCTGATACTCGCGGTCGCGATCCTTTGGCTTGGATGGCTGCTCTTTCGCTGGAGAAGAATGCATGCAGCGAAGGCACCGCATTTGGCTTGAAAGACGTCCTGCTTTGTTTTTCGTATTCATAAAATAAAATATCGTGAATACGCATATCAGATTCATTCTCTTCGGAGCCATGTGTTCTGCCCTGCCTCTACAAGCCCGGGAGACGGACACCCTCTTGATCGAGGCCGAACAGTTCTCCGAGAGGGGTGGCTGGCAGGTCGATACCCAGTTCATCGAGACCATGGGTTCGCCCTACCTGCTCGCACACGGCATGGGAGAGTGTGTCGCGGATGCCAGCACCTCCATCACCGTTCCCGGGGATGGCAGCTACAAAGTATGGGCCCGCACGATGGATTGGACGGAGGCCTTGGAGAGAGAGGGCGGAGCAGGACGTTTCTCGCTTTCGATCGGTGGCACGCAGGTGGGTGGAGAGCTTGGAAAAGGCAAAGGCGAGTGGCATTGGGAGGAAGCAGGCTCAATTTCCTTGAAGCAGGGACAGACCACTCTCTCCTTGAAGGACCTTTCCGGCTTCGACGGCCGAGTCGATGCAGTCTTGCTCAGCCGCTCCCAAGGGCTGCGTCCTCCGGAGAAGTGCCTGCTGGAGGATCGCATCGCTTGGAAGATTCCGGGGGCACCCTTGGCGGTCGAGGATGCGGGCGATTTTGACCTGGTGGTGATCGGCGGGGGCTACGGTGGTCTCGGTGCCGCCATCTCTGCTGCACGCATGGGGTGCAAGGTCGCGCTGGTCCAGAACCGGGAAGTGCTGGGTGGCAATGGTTCTTCCGAAGTGCGGGTTTGGGCGAAGGGGGACCTGCCTCCGAGCGAGTATCTCATGGCGGACATCGTGCGGGAGATTTCCGACAGTGCGCAGGCCTCGCCCGCTGCCGCCGAGCAGTTCGTCGACGCGAAGAAGGAGGCGGTCGTGAAGGCGGAGAAGAACATCACGCTGCTGC
Organism: Luteolibacter rhizosphaerae; assembly: GCF_025950095.1. Taxonomy (NCBI): domain Bacteria; kingdom Pseudomonadati; phylum Verrucomicrobiota; class Verrucomicrobiia; order Verrucomicrobiales; family Verrucomicrobiaceae; genus Neoluteolibacter; species Neoluteolibacter rhizosphaerae. The sequence continues at coordinate 385,378 of NZ_JAPDDR010000006.1, forward strand.
TGGGCCACCACGCGTACGGCTTGGAGATGAAGGGCGAGGAGATCGCCGCGGCGAAGCTCCTGGAGGTGAAGACCGGCAAGATCAAACGCGTGAAGGGAAGGCTATTCGCCGATTGCACCGGTCACGGATTCATCGGGCAGTGGGCCGGGGCGGATCTCACGATGGAGCGCAAGGGGCGGATGGGCATGAGCAACATGTGGATGTGGAAAGCGGAAGCATCGCCTCGCAGCTTCCGGGAGGAGCCATGGATGATCGACCTCAGCGAGAAAGGTTTCCCCTATCCGCAGCGCCACCACGCCGAATGGTTCTGGGAGGGCGGCTTCGACAGTCATCCGATCAAGGAGCTTGAACAAACCCGCGACTGGAACCTGCTGGCCTCCTACAGCGCGTGGAATGCGATCAAGAACCACGGCGTCTATGCCAACCGCGATCCGCAAGAGCATGCGAATGCCAAGCTGCAATGGCTCGCCTATGTGGGCGGGACGCGAGAGACGCAGCAATTGATCGGCGATGTGGTTCTCAGTGATGCCGATATCGAGGAGAAGAAGGAGTTTCCTGATGCCTGCGTGCTCACCACCTGGTCGATCGACCTGCACATCCCGCACCCGGTCTACACCAAGGAGAATCCGGACCGCCCCTTCATCTCGAAGGACATTCACCGCCACGCGGTGGACAAGCGGGTGGGCTATCCGATTCCCTACCGCTGCTTCTATTCGCGCAATGTGCCGAACCTCTTCATGGCCGGCCGTAACATCAGCGTGACCCGGGAGGCGCTGGGTACGATCCGCGTGATGAAGACCATCGGCATGATGGGCGTGGCGGTGGGTCGGGCCGCCGCGATCTGCAAGGTCCACGCTTGCCTGCCCCGCGACGTCTACCGCGATCATCTCGACGAGGTGAAGACGCTCTGGCGCATGCCCGGAAAACAGCGTTTTGATTCCATCGATGAATTGCGCAAGTCGCTCGGCGAAAGCACCGCCTCCACCAAGTAATGCGGCAAGGCGGGCGAAGCGTGTGCTCATCGCATGCTACCGCCTCGGTCTTTTGGTGGCGGCATTCTTCGCGCTCTATTTCACCACGGCCAAGCGTGAGGATCGACAGGTCGATCATCTGGACGGTGCTGCGTTGCTGTCCTTGTTGAAGACGGATTTGCCGACGGCAGCTTCGGTTGGTGCTCCGGAAGGCGATGATCGTCTTCGACCGGTGCTGAGACCCGACGGCGAAACGGTCGGATGGCTTGCCCAGAGCTACCCCGAATCACTCCCCGTGATCGGCTATGCCGGGCCGACGAATTTGCTGGTGGTCTTCGATACTTCCCGCCGTGTCCGCGGGGTGCATCTTTTGGAAAGCGCTGATACGGCCGGTCATGTGGCCAAGGTCGCCGGGGATCCTCGCTTTCTGAGCCAGTGGAACGGTCGTCATCAAGCCAGCTTGGCATCACCGGGAGAGCCGGTGATGGTAAGCAGTGCGTCTCTAACAAGCGAGGCGATCGCACGAGGTCTTGCGGCCCGTTTCGGAGCACGGGAGATGGACCAATGGTTTCCCGGCGAAGTTCCTATCGGGGAGATCAGGCGCTGGTTTCCGGAGGCCTCGCGGATTGAGGGTGCCACGGTCTCCAATGCCCGGGGTGAGCGACTGGGCGAGCTCCTGCGCTCCAGCCGCATGGGCGTTTCGGTGCGTGGCTTCCAAGGCTCACAGGATCTGCTCCTTGCTCTCGATGGGGATCGCATCCTCGGCGTCTCCTTGCAGGGTAGCCGGGATAACCAACCCTATACGTCCGACGTCCGGGACGGACTTGTCTTCGACACACCCTTCAGCAGTCGCTCGAATGAACAGATTCTCGCGGCCGTCCCCGGCGAGCTCGTGATGGTTTCCGGAGCCAGCCGGACTGCCGAATCGGTGGAGGAGACGGTGAGAGAGATGCTGCGGAGGCATTTCGCTCCCGAGATCAAGGCGGGTCCGGCGATCGGATGGCGGGAAGGAATTGCCTTCGCTTGGATCGGCGTGGGGCTCTTGCTCGGCTTGGGGCCTTGGCGTGGTCGCAAGCGGCTCCGGATGCTTTTCTCGCTCGTCAGTGTCGCCTGTGGCGGGCTTTGGCTCGGGCTGATGACCGGTCAGGACCAGTGGATCAAATCGGGAATGCGGGGTTCGATCACAGGTTCCGCTCTGCCTCTGCTGGCACTCACGGTCTCCGCGCTGCTGATTCCCGCCGTCTTCGGGAAGAACATCTATTGCTCCCATCTCTGCCCGCACGGCGCTGCCCAACAGCTGATGGGCAGCTTCCGGAAGAAGCGGCACTCGCTACCGCCGAAACTTCACCGGTTCCTGGTGGGCATGCCTTGGCTGACGCTCGTCCTGTTGTGGGCGATGGCCTTCCTGGGCATCGGCGTTCCCTTCTCCCACTCCGAGCCTTTCGAAGTCTGGAGCGCGGGCTTTGTTGCCCTGCTCCCGGTGGTCATCTTCATCGGAGGCTTGGCAGCGGCGAGCTTCCTGCCCCAGGCCTACTGCCACTATGGATGTCCTACGGGAGCGGTGCTGAAGTTTCTGGCCAGCGCGCCCGGTCGCTGGACCCGCCGCGATTCGATCGCCGGAGGCCTGGTGGCCTTGTCTTGGTTCTTGGTTCCCATGGCATGAAGCGACTTCTTCCATTCCTGCTCCTCGTCGCTCTTCTCATTGCCCTTTGGCGGAAGCAGCCGTCCGGGCCGACTCTGCTCGCTGGCCGGGCGATGGGCTGCGAGTGGAAGCTGCTTACGGATGAGAACTTTGATCGCGTGCAACTTCCGGGTGAGATCGCCGCGGTTCTCGAGCACTGGGAGCAAGTCCTCAGCATCTGGCGCGAGGACTCCGATCTCTCCTGCTACAATCGGGGTGAACCTGCGAGCGAGGATCTCTCCCGGGTTCTTGAGCTGGCGGAGCAACTCCGGCTGGATACCGGTGGAGCCTTCGATCATCGCATGCTCGCCCAGCTCGGGAAGGCTGGCTTCGGCCCCGGAGGGACGGGGGTGGACTTGTCGTCGGTGGGGAAGGGCTTCGCGGTCGACCGGGTTTGCGAGCTTTTGAGATGCCGCGGCATTCACCGGCATGTTTTTTCCCTCGCCGGCGAGGTGCGCGCCGGGGAAGGAGATTGGGCAGTGGGGATCGAAGGTCCGGACGGTATTGCCGAAACGGTTTCGCTCTCCAGGCAAGCGATGGCGAGCAGCGGGAATCACCGACAGTGGCGTGAATCCAAAAATGGCCGGCTAGTGTCCCATCTGCTGGATCCCGCCACGGGTGAGCCGCTTCTGCGTCCGCCTTGTTCCGTGACCGTCATCGGGCCGGATGCCGCGCATGCAAGTGCTTGGGCCACGGCGCTTTTCGTGAAGGGGCCCGGAATCTGCCCGCCGGGATTGAGGGTCGTCTGGCTCGGACGGTCACATTAGATAAGAGGCATTCCCTTTTTAAAATAAGGCCCGGAATTTTATTTTATATTATCGGGAAATAGCGCTTGCGAGGGGGGTGGTCCTGTCACAGGTTCCGCGCACTTTATGGACAAGATCCCATCCGACACCCTAGAACAAGTTCTTGAGCTGCGTAAGAAAAACGGTCTCGAAGCCACGGAGGCTGCTGTCTATGCGGACCTTGAGAAGTCGAAGTGCAAGTGGACACTTAGCGATACTCCGCGCTATCGCCGTGCCGGTGCCTCTCCGATCTGGGTGTCTGGAAAATATCTTTCATCCTACGGCACCTGCCCGGCCTCCGGTGAATCGGACGAAAAGGGAAGTAAGTCCCCAAAGGCGGCAAAGGCAGGTGTGGTAAAGGCTACGGCCCCCGCCGCCGGCAAGCTGGATGAGAGCGTTTTCTACAAGGTTCTCCACGGAAAAGGATTCCCGGTGAAGATCACTCAGGATCTCCTGACCGGTGAAATCCAGACCCAGATCCCGGAGTCGATCAAGAAACTGGACCTCCAATTCGGCCCTATCCCGGGCAATGCAAACGCGATTCACGTGACCCAGACATCGCCCCAGATTCAAGTTGCGATGCCTCTGGACAAGTTCCTCGAGTTCGCGGGTATCCGCGCCTGATATTGTATTTACATTTAACCCCGGCAGGCTGTTTGATCGAACAGCATGCCGGGGTTTTTATTGTGAACTACGCTGGTTCCTACTTTTTTGGAGGGCCGGAGTGAATATATTCACATGGGTGGCAGGCTTGGGTTTGGCCGTTTTTCGGAAAGATAACTGACAGATAAATGGTTTATCTTGATCCCGGCTCGGTCGGCTTGCGGCTTGGATTGACAAGCTTGCGGAATTCTTGGAATGGGTCGGGATGAAGTTTGCGGGTTATGCGGCCATCGCTTTGGGTCTTCTCGGTTCCGAGGTCATCTCCGCTCCGGATTTGGGAGGCTTGGCCAAGAAATTGGATGCCGAGGATTTCAAAGCCAGGGAAGAGGCGGTCACGGAGATGGCCGCCGCGGCAGATGATCACTTGGAGGAGGTGATCCGTTATCTCAGTTCAGCAAAGATGGGCCCCGAAGCGAGCGCCCGGATACCGGATATCTTGAAGAACATCTTCCTGCGCCAGTGCTATCGTCTCGGCGAACCCGAGACCGGCATGATCTTTTCCCGCTATCTTGAGACCAGCAGCACCAAGGGCGTCACTGCGGTCCATCCCTTGATTGAGGACGTGGCCAAGGACTCTCCCGCCGCGAAGGCGGGGCTTCGCAAAGGGGATGTGATCGTCGAGTGGAATGGCAAGCCGCTCGAAGGAGACGATTGCGTGGGACGCCTCATGAAAATGATCCGGACGTCAGGGGAGGGCGCGAAAGTGAAGGTCAGGGTCCGCCGTTTCGATTACCGGTCCCCGGCCCGCTTGGCAGGCAAGGGGCCGCTCCAGGAGCCGGTGGAACTCACCTTGGGCAGTCCCCTGAAGGAACCGCCGGTGAAAGTCATCGACGGCACTTTCTCCGGCTGGCTCGAGCGGATGCGCATCGAGCATGATCTTCCGGAAAAATACGCCCGGACTCAATCGTGAGTGCCCTCAAGCTCTCCGGCTTCCTTCAGCAGGGCAGCAGCCTCGGCAATGAACTCGGCCGCGGTGGGGTAGCCTTTCGCGACCAAGTCGTCTGCCGCTTTGCGCTGCTCGTCGTTCAGCTTCGCGTCGAGTTTCTTCCATTGATCTTGCCGCTGCTTCTCGCTTTCAGGAGCTTGGCGCATCGCGGCGTGGGCGCGGGGTAGATCGGCTTCGATGCCCTTGGCGTTGCCGGAGAGCAGGTAGCCGAGCAGTCCGAGCGCTTTCGGGTATCGATCCGTGGCATAGGCGGCGTGAGCCACGGCCAGTGCTCCGGCTTTCTCGTGCTCCTTCTTCCCGACCAGCGGGAGATAGCGCAGGGTGAGGTAGAAGTGGTTTTGCTTGTTGGTTCCCGGCAGGTGCTTGGCCAGCAGTTTCACGGCTGCGGCGGGATCGCCCGGCTTGCCATCAATCCCTTCGGCCAAGGCGCTTGCGGCACTCGTCACCGTGTGGTCGCCGCGTTCCCCGTGCTGATAGTTCAGCCAGGCGAGGTTCTGCTGGCCTTCCTCGGTCACATGATAGGGAGTGTAAGGCGCTTTCGGCCCCCGATTGGTCGGCAGGGAAACTTCTTTCGCCAGTTCTTCGAGTGCATCGCCCGTCCCGGTCCGTGCTGCCCGGAGTTCAAGCACCCGGCTCGCCTCCCGATCGCCCTGGCAGCTTCTCACGAAGGACAGTGCTTGGAGAGCCTCCGGGTGATCAAGCTCGGCGCGGCTTTCCAGCAATTCGATCAGCTTGCGGTTGGTTTCATATTCCTCCGGCCTGCCCCGCAGGAAAACGTAGCCGAAGGTCGCGTTGATCGCCGCCATCAGGTGTCCGTATTTCAGGGCGATCTTTGCTTGTGGGCTGTAGCGGTCCTCCTCACCGGCATAGTTGGTGTAGACCAGCAGGTTCACCTGTGCCGAGATGCTTCCTGCCTGCGCAGCCTTCTCGGTGAGCTCCACCGCTTTCTTCCGGTCCTTGGCCACGCCCAAGCCCGCGTTCGTCAGATAGCCCATCTGTTTCCATGCCTCCGGATGGCCGGTTTTGCCTGCTTCCTCGGCGAGCTTCCATGTCCGGCGCATGTCGGCGGTGGTGCCGATACCCTTGGCGTAGCAGCGGGAGAGCCCCACATGCCCGAGCGCGCTGCCTTGGGCGGAAGCCTCCTCGAAGAGAGTGAAGATCTGTTTGGCGTCGAATTTCCGCCCGCCATGACCCTCGAGGAGGTGCCAGGCATACTCAGCTGCCTTCTCGGGATCGGTCTTCGCGGCCTTCTCCAGAGCATTGATATCGCCGGGAATCCCTTTCCAGAGCTGGGCGGAGACGGGAAGAGAGAAGCCAAGGGCTAGAAGTGCGGGAATCCACGCATTTCGGGTCATGATAGGCTGCATGAGAGGCGCAATGTCCTTGGGTGACAAGCATCCGGGAGGGAAATCCGTGGAATCTGCTGTCCCGATTGCAGGTTGCCCCCGATGCCGGATCGCCCTAGTTTCCGCGCCCCGCCACCCATGAGCGCTCTTTCCGACAAGCCGGTCCGACTTTACGACACCACCCTGCGCGATGGCACGCAGGGTGAAGGATTCCAGCTCTCCTTGCTCGACAAGCTGCGAATTGCCGAGCGCCTGGATGCCTTCGAGGTCGATTACATCGAAGGCGGCTGGCCGGGCTCGAACCCGAAGGACGTGGAGTTTTTCCAAGAGGCGAAGAAGCTGAAGCTCACGCATGCGAAGCTGGCGGCCTTCGGCTCGACCCGCCGTGCGGACACACCAGTGGAAGAGGATGCCCAGGTGCGCCTGCTGCTGGAGGCGGAGACGCCGGTGGTCACGATCTTCGGCAAGAGCTGGGAGCTTCACGTGACCGAGGTGCTGCGGACCACGCCGGAAGAAAACCGGGCGATGATTCGCGACACCGTCGCGCATCTCAAGAAGCACGGCCGCGAGGTGGTCTATGATGCCGAGCACTTCTTTGACGGCTACAAGGATTCGCCCGAGCATGCTCTCGCCTCGCTGCAAGCGGCGGCCGAGGGCGGTGCCGATTGGCTGGTGCTTTGCGACACGAACGGCGGCACCCTGCCTGCCGAGGTGATGGAGATCGCCGCTGCCGTGCAGGCACGCATCCCGGGAGCGCCGGTGGGTATCCATACCCATAACGATTGCGAACTGGGTGTGGCCAATGCCGTCGCCGCGGTGCAAGCCGGTGCCACGCAGGTGCAAGGAACGATCAACGGCTACGGCGAGCGCACCGGCAACTGCAACCTGACCTCGGTGATCCCGATCCTGCAGCTCAAGATGGGCCTGAAGGTGGTGCCACAATTGGAGAAACTCCGGGATCTCTCGTACTTCGTGGACGATGTCTCGAACAACCCGCACTTCGCGCGGGCTCCCTTCGTCGGTCGCACGGCCTTCGCGCACAAGGGCGGCATGCACGTGAATGCGGTGCAGAAGCTGGCGCGGAGCTACGAGCACATCGAGCCGCAGTCCGTGGGCAACGAGCAGAACATCCTGGTCTCCGAGCTCAGCGGGCAGTCGAACATCCTGATGAAGGCCGAGCAGCTCGGCATCTCGCTGGACAAGGGTTCGCCCGAAGCTAAGGCGGTGCTGCAGAAGGTGAAGGATCTGGAGAACGAGGGCTATGCCTTCGAAGCTGCGGGCGGTTCCCTGGAGCTGCTGATCCGCCGCGAACTGGGGCGCTATGAGAAGCCCTTCGATCTGAAGGAATTCCACACCTCCTTCCGCCAGTACCGCGATGGTCACCAGCCGGTCTGTGAGGCTACGGTGAAACTTTATGTCGGAGAGGTGCCCGAATACACGGTGGCCGAGGGTCACGGTGTGGTGAACGCTCTCGACAAGGCCCTGCGCAAGGCCCTGCGACCCTTCTATCCGGAGATCTCGGATGTCTCGCTGGTGGACTACAAGGTCCGCATCATCGATGGGCACGACGCTACCGCGGCGAAGACTCGCGTGCTGATCGAATCCACCGATGGCAAGGAGAACTGGGGCACGATCGGCGTCTCGGAGAATATCATCGAGGCTTCCTGGATCGCGCTGGTGGATGGCATCGATCTCTTCCTGCAACGGCGGAAGTAAGGGAGTGACGGCTAACCCGTAAGTGGCAGTGCCGCCTGCGGGCCGGGCTGCCATGCTCCGCCGATGAATGCGATTTTCCGCGCGCTGCTCCTGCTGCTGCTCTCCGTTTCCGCGAGCTTGGCGCAGGATGAGCGACCGGTAGTGAAGGACAGTGATCTGCCTCCGGAGGAAGCTGCGGAGCAAACCCTGCCGGCGCTGTGGATCGCGGGGGACTCGACGGTGCGGAACCGTGGTGAGATGCGGGGCTGGGGTGAGGACGTTTCCCGCTTCCTGGATCCGGCGAAGATCCAGGTCCTGAACCGTGCGATCGGCGGGCGTTCCTCGCGGACCTTCTTCACGGAGGGGCGCTGGGACAGGATGCTCGGCGAGATGAAGAAGGGGGATGTGGTGCTGATCCAATTCGGGCATAACGATGCCGGTCCCTTGGGGGCTGCCGGGAAGTTCCGCGGCTCGATCAAGGGGATCGGTGAGGAGACGGAAACAGTGGAGAAGCCGGACGGGACGAAGGAAACGGTCCAAAGCTACGGCTGGTATCTCCGGCACTTTGCTCGCACGGCGAAGGCAAAGGGCGCGAGTGTGGTCCTGTGTTCGCCGGTGCCGCACAGGAAGTTCGATCGCGAGGGGAGGGCGGTGGCGGATTGGACGGAGTGGCGTGGCTGGGTGAAGGCCTGCGCGGAGGCGGAGGGCGTGCTGTTTCTGGATCTCTCCGCGCTGATCGGCGAGGCCTATGCCGGGATGGGGAAGGCGGAGGTGGAGGCGCTGTTCGCGGACGAGCGGACCCACACGAACCATGCGGGCGCGCTGTTCAATGCGCGACAGGTGATCGCAGGGTGTGCCGGTCTGGCAGGGAAGCCTTTGGATGGGTTTCTGAACGAAGAGGGGAGAGTGTTTTCCAAGCGGTGAAAATCTATCCCGCTTGCTAGATGGCGGTTCATGATGCGTTATCTTGGCATGCGTTGGATCTTTCTCGGTTTGGCTTTGCTGGCCCCGCTTCCGGCTCAGGAGACGGGGGTGAAAATCGTGAGCGCGGCGCGGAAGCAGGTGGGAGTGACGCTGCGCTATGATCCTGCCTATGTGAGCCTGGTCTATCCGGGCGGGGATGTGCCGAAGGAGCGGGGCGTGTGCACGGATGTGATTGTCCGCGCGCTACGGGAGGGGCTGACGCAGGATCTGCAAAAGCTGGTGCACGAGGACATGCGAGCGAACTTCGGGGCCTATCCGAAGAACTGGGGTCTATCGCGGCCGGACAAGAACATCGACCACCGGCGGGTGCCGAACCTGCAGGCCTTCTTCAAGCGGCGCGGCTTCTCCGTGCCGGTGACGAAGGATCCGGCGGACTACAAGCCGGGCGACATCGTGACCTGCACCGTGCCGCCGAACCTGCCGCACGTGATGATCGTGAGCGACAAGAAGACCGATGCGGGGGTGCCGCTGATGATCCATAACATCGGGGCGGGGGCGCAGGAGGAAGACGTGCTGTTCGAGTTCCCGCTGACGGGGCACTACCGGTGGAAATAGCGGGCAGGAAAAGGTCATGAAATGTCTGTCGTTTCATGAAGTTTGCCTGCGGTCGGGGAGGGGACCAAGGGGAAGCTTGCTTGCCGGCCTTAGAATGGAAATTTCCGAAGCTCCGAGTGCATGTGGCTTAGTATGAATCGCCTTCGGCGCGTGCTACGGATGGCTTGCCGACAGGGCGGGAGGATTTCGCTGAATCGTTGGCGCTAGCGCTTGCCCGAAATCTGCAAAAGTGCGGCGACGGCGCGGAAGCTGTTCAGTCCGGCCTCGATGTTCTCGATGATCTCGTCCGCCAAATCGGCAGGTTCGGGCAGGTTGTCGAGGTCGGTGAGGCTGTCATCCTTCAGCCAGAACAGATCCAGGCTCGTCTTGTCGCGGCCGACGGGCTCGTAGCAGTCGATGAATACCTGAAGATTTGTCAGGCTCAGCTTCAGACTGCGGGACATTTGTACGATGATCATAGTATTAGACTCCTTTCGAGGCTACGTCCTTACCCGACATTGTCGACGAAGGACAGGCACGCGTTTGCCGCCCGCGCTTAGAAAGCACCCGTCGGCAGGTGAAGCATCGTGTGGACCTCGCGGGCCTCCATCAGCCTCCGTTCAGCCGTGTCGCTCTCCCCGCCCTCAAAGGGAATGTGTCATCCGGCAAAATCCCCGTCGCCCGCTCGTTCCACTGGCGAGTCCTCAAGCTCTAGTGGTGTAAATTCACCATTCCAAAAAACAGATCTTTACATAAATGGGTGATTATTGATCATTGTCCTCGAAAAATGGACGTAAAACTTTCTAAACCGTACGACGATATTTACACTCTGACGAGGCTTGGATTGGCGGGGAAGCGCTCAGACGTCGCCCAATATCTTCGTCAAATGCTGAGGAGCGAACATCCCGAAGAGGCTAATAGAGAGCTAAAGGCCTTGCTGAAAAGCTATGAACTGCGTTCCGCCGGTCTCCGCGAAGCGTCGCCTCGGACGCCTCCCGTAGACGGTGATTCTCGCTTGCAATTGCTTCGTGAGGAGACGGTAGATCAGCTACCGGTGGAGCCTCTGTTTGCTCCGCACATGCGCTCAGCCGTCGAGAGGTTTCTAGCACAGAGGTCACAAGCGGACGAATTGAACAGAGCTGGAATTTCGCCGGCGAACACTCTCCTTCTCTGGGGGCCACCGGGCACCGGCAAGACTCTGACGGCTCGGTACATCGCCTACCAATTGAATTTGCCGCTTCTTGTTTTGGATCTTTCGTCCGTGATGAGCAGCTTTCTGGGAAAGACTGGCATAAACATCAAGAGGGTTCTGGACTACGCTAAGACGTTCGATTGCATCCTCCTTCTAGACGAGTTTGATTCGATTGCAAAGCGTCGAGATGACACCCATGAGCTAGGTGAGCTGAAGCGGTTAGTCACCGTGTTGTTGCAGGAAATTGACGAATGGCCAGGGAATCGAATTCTTATAGCGGCAACGAATCATCCGGAACTTCTGGATCCTGCTATCTGGCGCCGATTCAATGTTGATCTAAGATGCGATAATCCCGATCAGGCTGCGCGAGCGGATTTTTTTAGGCGGAGGTTGTCTTCGGACGAAGTGTCATCTACGGTTATCGAATACTTGGCTGAGATTTTGGAAGATTGGTCATATGCTTCTCTGGATCGTCTGATTCTCAATTCTCGCCGGACAGTGGTAGTTGAAAAAATTGAAATGACACGAGCTGTTTTGGAAGAGCTTGCTCATTCCGGAAAACTGAAAAGCGCTCAAGCGCGGGCGGACTTGGCGAAGAGGCTTGTGCTAGCTGGAATTAACAAATCTGAAGCTTGTAGAATTGCGGGAATTTCCCGTCCAACTCTCGATAAACGACTTAAATGCAAAGAAACCGATATTTGATAGGGCGGGGGGAAGCCCTGTGGCAGGAAACCGCCCCTCCAAGTAAAGGCGGAAAGAGGAAACCAGACCCTTACCCTCTGGATCGCGCAAAGGCACGATTACTTCCGAAGGTTGCGACATGCATCGATTTTGCTAAAAGTCTAGCAGACGAGTTTAAGCCGCTCGGTCTCGTGGATATTGTGGTGAGAATACATCCTAGTTACCTCGCGGTCACAAAATTTCCGGGAGAGTTTCTTCGGGCGTCTTCGCTATCATACTTAGGTAGCAAATCTTGCGCTGTGATTCCTGACGTGGCCATGCGACCAATGCAGAAGAAGGTTACAGCATCTGTGGACATCATCGCTTCTGGCTCGGTATATCTCCTTGAGGAGATGGCACGGATGATAAAAGGTAGTAATGGATCGGATGCTATTGGAAAAACAATGGGAAAAATCGAGGACGTTTTTCCCATAAAGGCGTCGGACCGTCTAAGAGTGCCATTCAGTCAGCATGGCGATCTCTTGCCAATTGAGTTTGGAGTGCATCAGGATCACCGATGGGAGCAGGTCGGCCCGCTTCTTGTCGAGTTTCTCGCAAAAAGAGGTGCTTCAGTTGACTGGACTCAGTCGGTGCCTCTTCTTGGATTGGAGTTTTTTTACGGCTTGATGGACGCTACGACCGCGAACGAGCTTTCTCAATTCTCAACAATTCGGGTGGTCCGCCATGCTCCGACGCTACGCACAATAGATGTCTCCATTCAACCCTTGGGTGATCTATTCGCTAGTTCGCAGATTCAGCTCCCAAAGCCGGAGATCGATAGTGGGGATCCTACAGTTCATCGTGTTGCCGTATTTGATGGAGGGTTGGCTGGGGACTTTTTCGCACCATGGGCGAGGGAGTTTGCTGATAGTGTCTCTCAGGGGCAGGATGCAAAACTTCAAGAGCACGGATTTCGAGTCACTTCCGCGCTACTTTTCGGGAATCTTCCATCCTCTGGTGAGCTTCGTTGTCCGCGATTTGCAGTAGATCACTTTCGTGTGCTAGACAATGAATCTGATGATGCTGACCCATATCTTTTGCCTCGGACGTTGAGAATAATACGTGATACATTGGAGGGCGGGGCCTACGAATTTTCCAACATCAGTATCGGGCCTCAATATCCTGTTGTGGACGATGACATTCATCCATGGACGGCAACCTTGGACGGTCTTGCAGGCTCGGGTAACCTTCTGATCTCCGTTGCCGCGGGCAATACAGGACAGATGGATAGTGACCTCGGATATGATCGAGTGCAAGTCCCTGCCGACGGTGCAAATGTTCTCTCAGTGGGGGCCGCAGATCTACCTCAAGATGGGGACTCGGTTCGCGCTGCCTACAGTAGCGTTGGTCCAGGACGGCCCACAGGATATGTGAAACCTGACGTCATCGCCTTTGGGGGGGGAAGCCAAATTGGATTCCGAACGTTCTCGCCGAATGGACGTGGTGGTGTAGATGCCGTTCGAGGGACGAGCTTCTCGGCACCATCGGTGCTGAGAGCGGGTGTGCAAATGAGGGAGATTTTTGGCGATAAGATTTCGACTTTGGGTATTCGATGTCTGTTGATCAATGCAGCGCAAGGGAAGAGAAACCTTCGCGAGAAGGGATGGGGGGTCGTTGTGCCTAATGAGGCTATCGATCTGTGCACCTGTGGTGATGGAGAGGTCCGAGTGATCTACCAAGGAAACCTGATCGATGGACAATACGTGCGGTCCCCAATTCCTAGCCCGGTTTATGAGGATCTCTTTGAGGAGCTCCCAGATGACCATCCGGTTGAGGTGGCCGTGACCCTCTGCGTTGGGACCGAGATCGACCCCTTTGATGCCGCATCTTATACGCGTCGGGGGGTTGAAGCTTGGTTTACTCACAGAATCCCCAGTGAGGATGGGCAGTTAAAGGAGCATACTAGACCTTTCTTCCAAGTTTCAGCAGTTTTCAGCTCGAAAACGGAGCAGGATCGCCGGGCGGCGGGAAAATGGGAAACGGTCCTGCATCAGAAGCGGATCATGGAGCTTAGCTCGCTTCGGGATGCCGCGATCAGGCTTCACCCGATGTCTAGATTTCAAGGAGAGCGAGATGCTGCAGAGAGAGGACACACGATTCCCTACGCAATGGTGGTGGCTGTTAAGATTCCGGAGATTAAAGACCTGTATGACAGAGCGTATCGTAAATATTCGAGCCGATTGGAGATTCTTACGCCGGTTCGGATCCAAATTTGACTCTCGTCTCCTGTTTCGGAGAGGAGTTTGCCCTTCTAACTCATTGTAATTGGTGCGTGAGCAGCGGATGCGAATCTGATGATTTTGAATCGGCAAAATACTAGGGTCTCGCTTGGAGTAATTCCTCGCTATCCTAATCTCCAAATTTTGGCACAAATAGCCGATGTTCCTCGGCACCCACACTTTGCTCCCGGTTTGTGCGGGGCTGATCTTGGAGAACGGCTCGCTGATGAGGGGGCGGGGGCATTTCTTCCCGGCTTGGGGTTTGCCTTTGATCGGGCTCTTCGGGGCTTTGCCGGACCTGTGCACGCCGCATATCTCGCGGGAGGCGCGGTTGACGAGCTGGTCCCACACGGTGTGGTTCCTGCTGGCGCTGATCCCGGTGTGCGCGGTGGTGGCCAGCTTCTTCCCGGGAGGGAGATGGCGGGTGGCAGTGGCCTGCTGGAGCGCGGCCTTCCTGCACGTGGGGGCGGATGCGATCTCAGGCGGGATCGCGTGGCTGTATCCGTGGCGGAGCGATGAGATCGGCGAGTATTATATCCACCCGGATTACTGGATCTGGTGGGATATGGGCTTCGTCTTCCTGACTTGGCTTCTGGTACGTTTGCGACCGCACGCCGAGGCGCGGGGCGTCAAGGCCTGATCCATGCCGAGGATGCGCTCGACCCAGCGGTCGAGGGCGCGTTTGACGGCGGCGGGCATGCGCTTGGAGTTCCAGCCCCGGCCGAGGAGGGTGGCGAGGCGCTTCTCCTCCCGGGCGGAGAGGCCGGCGAAGGACATGCCTTGCTCGCCGCGGAGCCATTTGGCGAAGGGGGTGTTCTTGGCGGCGGCGGCAGCGCTGAAGTTCGCGGCGAGGTAGTCGCGCGGGATGATGAGGATCTCGGCTTCGTGATGGCCGGGGAGGCGGGTCCATTTCCAGGGTTCGCCTTCCTGACCGCCGAAGCAGCCGAAGAGCCCGTCCTTCAGGAAGATGCGGTGGTCCTTACCCCAGACGACGCCTTCGCCGCTGGTGTTGATCCAGAGCCAGAGTTCGTCGTGGAGGCGATGTTGCCAACGGCGGGATGCGCCGCGGAGATCTCCGCGGAGGTGCCAAGCCTCGAAACCGTCTTGCTGCCACCAGCACTCGAACATGTGGGGAAATTATTGAGAATCGTTCGCAATAGCAAGGGGATTTGTGCTGGTGCGGAGTGGCGGGCGGGTGGATGGGTGGATGGGTGGATGGGTGGATGGGTGGATGGGTGGATGGGTGGATGGGTGGATGGGTGGATGGGTGAAGTGGGCGGGGAGGGTGGCTTCTTCCGCTCAGGGGACTGAGCGGACTACGTTAAAAAGGCCGGGGCCCTAAAGAGGGCACCGGCCTTTTGGAAAGTTGAGCGGAACTGAGCTCAGGCGAGGGCGAGGAGCTTTTGCTTCAGCATGTCCTTGGTGACATTCGCGCCGACGATCTGGTCCTTCACTTCGCCGCCCTTGAAGAAGAGGAGGAGCGGGATGGAGCGGACGCCGTATTTGACGGCGAGGTTGCGGGCTTCGTCGACGTTGACCTTGCCCACCTTGGCCTGGCCTTCGACTTCGCCGGAAAGCTGGTCGATGACCGGACCGATCATCTTGCAAGGTCCGCACCACTCGGCCCAGAAGTCCACGAGGACGGGCTGGTCGGAATCAATGACCTCGGATTGGAAATTGCTTTCGTTGAATTGCTGAGCCATGGGCGGAAGGTGGAGGGAGACCCGGAAAAGTCAAGGGCCGCCCTGCCGCGGAAGCGGCGGGACGGCCCTTGGAGAAGCGTGGCTGATTCAGCCCAGCGGCACGCTGCCGGTTGTGATCGCGAGAGCGAGAACGGCGGCTGCGAGCAGGAAGGTGATGATAGGGTAGATCATGATCGTGATGGGTCCGGTGTAGGGATTACTCGCCGCCGAAGAGCTGGCCGATGGAACCCCAGAGGTTCAGGGTCTGGATCTGGAACACGACGACTGCAGCAGCGCCGAGGAAGCCGATCACGGAAAGGACGGTGGAGATGGTGTCGTTGCCCTCTTCCTCGTCCTCATCCACGGAGCGGATGGTGGCGGCGGAGCTAAGGGAAGCGCCGGTGGTGCCGAGCGGTTGGGTCGGCGGCTGAAGTTGCACGGTGGCCTTCGGCAGCGAGACGGTGCCGGCAGGGCCGCCGCCAAGCGGGACGGTGCGGGCCGGAGCAGCACCGGGAGCGGTCGGGGCGCCCGGGGTGTTGATGCGGATCGTCGGAGCTGGAGCACCGGCAGCGGTCGGGGCACCTGCGGGACGGAGAGCGATGGTGGGGGCCGGAGCCGGAGCCTTGGGTGCGCCACCGCCAGCGGTCGGCGGGCCAACGCTGGGAGCCGGAGGAGCGGAGCCGAGGCCGGTCGGTGCCGGGGGCTTGGTGGCAGCAGCCACGACCGGTGCATTCGGAGTGGCCGGCGGGGCATCGGAAGCCTTCAGGGTCACCCGCACGGTTTCCTTCTTGAGAGGAATCGAGGAGGTCTGCTTCGGTGCCGGGATCGAGGACGTCTGCCTCGGCGGCGGGATTTCGTTTTCGCTCATTGCTAGGCTTTTTAGGATTGCAGGTTGACGAAAGCAACCATGCCCGGATTGGGGCTGTCAAACATCCATCTCGTGAGCGGGACGATTTCGCCACGCGGTATTCACGGGGTATTTGCGAAGGTCATTGGTCATTGGTCATTGGTCATTGGTCATTGTTCGCGGGGAGCCGGGGGCGGATGAAACGATACCGACACCTTGGGGGCGCAGGCTTGACCGGGCGGGCAGCAGGATTTCAGTGAAGACGTGACTTCCCGCCGCTTTTTCCTCGGTACTGCCGGGCTCGCTTTCCTCGGTCTGCAACGCTACACGCTGGGCGAAATCACGGCGGGGAGGGTGATCGAGCCCTTCGGACCGCTGGTGAAGGATGCGAAGGGGATACTGGATCTGCCGGAGGGCTTCTCCTACCGGGTGCTGGCCACGCGCGGGGAGAAGATGGATGACGGCTACTTGGTCCCCGGGCAGGCGGACGGGATGGCGGCCTTTCCCGGGCCGGAGGGGAAGGTGGTGCTGGTCTGCAATCACGAGCTGGGGCTGGAGATGACGGCGATGGGCCCATTCGCGAACAACCTGAAGCTGCCGGAGGGATTCGACGAGGCGCTGGCCTTCGATCCCGGCGAGGGGCGGGCGAATCCGTCCTTGGGCGGGACTTCCAATCTGGTCTTCGATCCGGTGGCGGGGAGGAAGACGGGGCATTTCCTCTCGCTGATCGGCACCGACCGGAATTGTGCGGGCGGGCCGATGCCGTGGGGATCCTGGATCACCTGTGAGGAGCCGGCGGATCTGGTGGAAGGGCGTGGCGCGCGCCATGGCTGGTGCTTCGAGGTCAAGGCGACGGCCACCCCGGGGCTCCAGAAGCCGGTGGCGCTGAAGGCGCTGGGACGTTTCCGCCATGAGGCGGTGGCGCTGGATCCGCGGACGGGAATCCTCTACTTGACGGAGGATCGCGGGGACGGGTTGCTGTATCGATTCATCCCGGATACGAAGAATGATTTCACGAAGGGCAAGCTGCAGGCGCTGGCGATTGCGGACAAGCCGTCCGCTGATCTGCGGAACTACGATCCGGAATCGAAGTGGCCGCTGCCGGGGACGCCGCTGAAGGCGACATGGATCGACCTGCAGGATACGGATGCGCCGAAGGACGACCTGCGCCTGCGGGGTTATCAGGCGGGGGCGGCGCGTTTCGCACGCGGAGAGGGGATCCACATGGTGGGGAACTCCTTTTATATCTGCTGCACGGATGGCGGCCCGCTGCGACGGGGGCAGATCTTCCGGCTGGATCCCTCGGGGGAGGCGGAGACGCCGGATCGTCTGGAGCTATTCCTGCAGCCGGAGCTCAGCGACCTGCTGACGAACGGGGACAACCTGTGCCCGGGGCCGTGGGGCGGGATCGTGATCTGCGAGGATCTGATCGATCCGGGCTTCGCACCGGCAGCGCATGTGCGCTGCGTGACGGCGGAGGGGAAGATCTTCACGCTGGCGCGGAACTCCTCCGGGCAGGGGGAGTTTGCGGGCGGATGTTTCTCGCCGGACGGGAAGTGGTTCTTCGTGAACCTGCAGAGCCGGGGGCTGACGGTGGCGGTGACGGGGCCTTGGGAAAAGATGGGGTGAGCGGGCCGGAATGAAAGGAAGTCACCGCAGAGCCGCAGAGGTCTGCAGGATTGGCACTTGGCACGTTTTGCGGGCTGCTCTTAGGCTGGGGGCATGTCCGCCCGTGTCTCCGATGTCCATATTGCCCGGAATGTCCCGCTGCCTTCGCCGGCCCGTTTGCAGGCGGAGATTCCGCGAGGTGATGAGCGGGCGGAGTTTGTGTCGCGGTCGCGGGTGAACCTGCGCTCGCTGCTGGGCGGGGCGGATTCGCGCTTCCTGGTGATCGTCGGGCCCTGCTCGATCCATGACACGGAGGCGGGGATCGAGTATGCGCACCGGTTGGCGGCGCTAGCGGAGCGCCTGCGGGACAAGCTGTACATCGTGATGCGCGTCTACTTCGAGAAGCCGCGGACGACGGTGGGCTGGAAGGGCCTGATCATGGACCCACATCTGGACGGCACGGACGACATCCCGGAAGGTCTGCGGCGGGCGCGGCAATTCCTGCGCAGCGTGATCGACCTGGGCCTGCCGACGGCGACGGAGCTGCTGGACCCGATCACCCCGCAGTACATTGCGGACCTGATCTCGTGGTCGGCGATCGGAGCGCGGACGGCGGAAAGCCAGACGCACCGGCAGATGGCCTCCGGCCTCTCGATGCCGGTGGGCTTCAAGAACACCACCTCGGGCGACCTTGTGGCCGCGATCAATGCGGTGAAAGCGGCATCGCGTCCGCAGACCTTCCTGGGCGTTTCGGAAGAGGGGATCGCTTCCTCGGTGACGACGACGGGGAATCCGGATTGTCACGTGATCCTGCGTGGCGGTGACCACGGCCCGAACTACGATGCGGATAGTATTTCAGCGGCACTTGCGGCGCTGGAGGGGGCGAAGCTGCCGCCCTCGCTGATCGTGGATGCCTCACACGCGAACTGCGGCAAGGATTGTGCGCGGATGCCGGATGTGTTCCGGGAAATCGTGAGGCAGCGCGCCGCCGGGGATCGCTCGATCATTGGGGCGATGTTGGAGAGCAATCTGGTGGCGGGAAGCCAGTCCTTCCCGAAGCCGCTGGATCAACTGGTGCGCGGGCAATCGATCACGGATTCCTGCATCGATTGGGAGACCACGGAGGAGTTGTTGAGGGAGGCGGCGGGGGTGCTGTGAAGCGGGAAGCTCGGAGTATAGCGAGTTGGAGTCTGCGGCCGTCTCCTTTGAAGAGGGTGATTCGGGCCAGCTTGGTGGCTTCGTCCGCCTGAAGGCGGGACTACGAGCCCTTGGGGCGGAGTGTTAGGGGAATTGAGGGAGGGGCGCGGGACGCAGCCCCTCCTTGGTTTGCCCTCAGTCGCCGGCGTAGTAGAGGTCTTCGATTTCGGCGTTGTCGTGCATGACGCTGGTGTTGGCCTTCCACCAGCCGAGGAGGCCGAAGTTGGTCTTGATGAGGAGGTGCTCGCCGTCGCGGAGGACGACTTCGAGTGCATCGCCGGCGGGGATGTTCGCGATGACTTCGCCGCCATCTTTCTTGGCGAGGAGCTTGAGCGGGACCTTGGCCTTGGACTTGAGGCCGACGTAGGAGAAGGGCTGTTCGATCTCGACGAGCTTGCCATCGCGGATGGCGAACTTGCCCTGCTCCTGGTGAAGGCGGTTGGCGCGGCCGCTGATGTAGAGGAAGCCGTTGCCGGGGATGACGATGCTCTCGCCGCCGATGCTGCCGATCAGCTTGCCGGTCTTCTCCTCGGTGATGACGAAGGCGGGGTCGGCGCTCGGGCCGGAATCGAAGTCGATGAAGTAGCGGGTCTGCTCCTCGCGGCTGATCTTGGTGGCGACGAGGCGCTGGCCTTCGGGGGCGCCTTCCTCGGGCTTGAGGGGCTTGTTGATGACTTCGGCGAGGCCGGAGTCGTAGGAGAGCTTGCCGGGGTAGGGGCTGAGATCCTCCGGGATTGGGAGGGTCTTCAGGCCGGGGAAGGAGCTGTCCGGCTGTTCCGCGCGGGCGGAAATGAGGGTGAGCGAGAGGGCGAGGATGGCGAGGCGACGCGGGTGCATGATGGGTAAGGAATCGAACTTTCCCTCTCTAACCGGGATTCGCGTGGCGGCTAATGAAATTTGGATGGGGAGGAGGTGAACCGGGGATGGACGCGAATGGGATGGGGGAATCGGGTTAAGGGGGGCTTAAAATTGGCGTGCAAATCCGGGGTTTCCGGGACCAAATCCGCGCGCCGCGCGACCGGTGGGGGTGTGTCCCGTCCGGCCAGCGGTTTTCGTTTCCCAATCCCAAGCCATGTCCGACAAGACTGCCATCACCCCGACCCGTGCCCAGGATTTCCCCGAGTGGTACCAGCAGGTCGTGAAAGCCGCCGATCTGGCGGAGAATTCGGAGACCCGCGGCTGCATGGTGATCAAGCCGTGGGGCTACGGGATCTGGGAACTGATCCAGCAGCAGCTCGACCGGAAGTTCAAAGCGACCGGGCACCAGAATGCCTACTTCCCGCTGCTGATCCCGATCTCCTACCTGGAGAAAGAAGCGGAGCACGCGGAAGGATTCGCGACCGAGTGCGCGGTGGTGACGCATCACCGGCTGGAGCCGCAGAAGGATCCCGTGACCGGGAAGATTAAGATGGTGCCGACGGGTGAGCTGGCCGAGCCCTACATCATCCGCCCGACTTCCGAGACGATCATCGGGGCAGCCTTCTCGCGCTGGGTGCAGAGCTACCGCGATCTGCCGCTGCTGATCAACCAATGGGCGAACGTGATGCGCTGGGAGATGCGCCCGCGTCTCTTCCTGCGGACGGCGGAATTCCTGTGGCAGGAAGGCCACACGGCGCACGAGACGAAGGACGAAGCGATCACCGAGACGCGCCTGATGCACGGCGTGTACGAGGAATTCCTGAAGAACCACCTGGCGATCCCAGTGATCCCGGGTGAGAAGACGGAGAACGAGCGCTTCCCGGGTGCGGAGATGACGCTGACGGTCGAAGCGATGGTGCAGGACAAAAAGGCGATCCAAGCCGGCACCTCGCACTATCTCGGGCAGAATTTCTCGAAGGCGCAGGAGATCGCTTTCACCGGCCGCGAGGGGACCAAGCAATACGTGCACACCACGTCGTGGGGCGTTTCCACGCGCATGATCGGCACGCTGATCATGGCGCACTCCGACGACGACGGTCTGGTGCTGCCGCCGCGGGTGGCCACGCAGCAGATCGTGATCGTGCCGGTGACGCCGAAGGAAGATACGAAGCAAGCCGTGCTAGATGCCTGCCAGGCGCTGGCGGAGACGCTGCGCCTGGAGAAGAAGTATCACGGCGATCCGGTGCGCGTGCACGTGGATGCCCGCGATATCCAAGGCGGCGTGAAGAAGTGGGAGTGGGTCAAGAAGGGCGTGCCGATCCGGATCGAGATCGGGCCGCGCGACATCGAGACCCGCAAGGTCTGCGTGCAGCGCCGCGACCGTGGCAGCAACGAGAAGGAGTTCATGGACAAGGAGGACTTCCTGCAGCAGGCCATGGACATCCTGCAGGAGATCCACAACACGCTGCTCGAGCGGGCGACGAGCTTCCGCGATGCGAACATCGCGCCCTGCTATGCGATCGATTCCTTCCACGCGCATTGGGGTCAGGACAATCCGGGCTGGTTGCTCACGCCTTGGGCGGGAACGCCGGAGGAGGAGGACGAGATTTCGAAGCAACACAAGATCGCGATCCGCTGCCTGCCGCTGGATAAGCAGGACGAGGCGGAGGCGCCTTGTATTCTGACGGGCAAGCCGACCAAGTCGCGTGCGATTTGGGGGCGGAGCTACTGAGGACTAGAAGATGGAGGTTGCGGAGGGTGTGCCGGGGAGTTCCGGCGGCCCTCCGGGACGCCAATGGTGTGGCGGGCGTGACCGGTGGCTGCGCTGCGCTTGCCGACCGGCTAATTTCCGATGCCCGTCCGGGGCGGGGAGATGATGGGGCGGGCGTGACCGGTGGCTGCGCTGCGCTTGCACACCAGCTAGTTTCCGATGCCCGTCCGGGGCGGGGAGATGATGGGGCGGGCGTGACCGGTGGCTGCGTTGTGCTTGCGCACCGGTTAGGTTCCGATGCCCCTCCGGGGCGGGGAATGAGGTGGTCCGGTCGCGGGGCCTTCCGGGAGATTGACTTGAGCGCGGGGACGCGCAGCCTGTGGGGAGCGTTTGAAGGAACCTCTCAAGCACCGCTGGAGTATCTCGCACAATTACCTGACCGGTATCACGGCAGGGGATTGGTGGCGTTTGCTGCAGGATAACAACTTCGCGGTGGATCCTGTGTATTGGCACCGGGCGGCGGTGGTGAGCCTGCTGAGCGTGGCGAATTCGATCTACCGGTGGCGGGAGGATCGCGAGCACGGGGATGAGGTGGTGGCGACGGTGATCGCGAAGGCGCCGGTTTTCATCCTCGGTCACTGGCGCAGCGGGACGACGCATCTGCACAACCTGATGGCGCAGGATGACGAGGGCTTCGCCTATCCGAACACCTATCAGGTGGTGAATCCGCACATCTTCCTGACGACGGAGGAGGTGCGCACGCGGCGCTTCGCGAAGCTGCTGCCGGACAAGCGGCCGATGGACAACATGGCGCTGAGTTTCGAGTCCCCGCAAGAGGATGAGTTCGCGCCGCTGTTGATCACGCTGAAGTCCTCGTACCTGGGCGTTTCCTTTCCACGCAGCGAGGATCACTATTCGCGCTATCTGAGCTTTGAGGGAGTGCCGCGGGACGAGGTGGAGGAGTGGAAGCGCGGCCTGGAGTGGTTCCTGAAGAAGCTAAGCTTCAAGTACGGTCCGGGCCGTAGATTGCTGCTGAAATCGCCACCGCACACGGCGCGGATCGGGGTGCTGAGGGAGATGTTTCCGGATGCGAAGTTCGTGCACATCCACCGCCGACCGGAGGAGGTGCTGCAATCCTTCCGCCACTACTACGATACGGCGATGTGGCACACCTATCTGCAGCGGCCGGACCGCAGCCGGATCGACGACGAGATCTTCCAGCGCTATCGCGACCTGATGGGGGCCTTCTTCGCGCGGAGAGGAGAGATTCCGGCGGGCAACTTCTGCGAGGTGGCGTATGCCGATCTGGAGCGCGATCCGATGGGGGCCGTGGCCGGGATCTATGATGCGCTCTCGCTGGATGGAGCGGAGCAGGCGATGCCGAAGATCAAGGCCTACGTGGACACGCTGGATGGCTATGAGAAGAACCGCTTCAAGCCTCTGGATGAGGCCTCGCGGCAGCGCATCCGCGAGGAGTGGAGGGAGTTCTACGAACCCTTGGGATACCGGGTGGAATGAAGCGCAGAATCGCTCCCAGCCCGCCGGGGTCGCCGATCACCGGTCACCTGAACCGCTTGCGGAATGACGTGCTCGGGCTGCTGACCGATGCGACGCGGGAGCATGGCGATGTGATCCGCTTCCGCGTGGGGCCCCTGGTGATGCATCTGGTGAATCACCCGGATCACGTGGCGCAGGTGATGATCCGGAACCGGAAGAACTACGACAAGGCTTCGCGGAGTTCCGACTGCCTCGCGCTGATTTGCGGCGAGAGCCTGCTCACCGCGAATGGTGATGTGTGGAGGCAGCGGCGGCGGATCATCCAGCCGATGTTTCATCGCGCGGCGGTGGAGGGTTTCGTGACATCGATCGCGACCTGCACGCAGGAGATGCTCGATGCGTGGAGCGTGAAGGCGAAGGCAAGCGAGGCGGTGGATCTGGCCTCCGAGATGATGCGGTTGACCTTCCGCGTGGTGGGGCGCTGTCTCTTCGGTGTGGATCTGGAGAAGGAAGCGGGCGCGGTGGAGGAGGCGATGCATGTGATGGTGATGCATACCTATCGCCGCTGGCGGAGCATCCTGAACGCGCCGCCCTCTTGGCCGACGCCGGGGAACCTGCGCTTCCGCTGTGCGGTGGCGGAGGTGGATGAGATCATCGCGGGCTTGATCGCGCGGCAGCGGGTGCAGCCGCCGGCCACACCGAACTTGCTGACCATGTTGACGGGTAGCCGCGATGCGGAGAGCGGGCTGGGGTTGAGTGATGCGGAAGTGCGGAACGAAGCGATCACCTTCCTGCTGGCTGGTCACGAGACGACGGCGAATGGCTTGGCTTGGGCTCTCTTCCTGCTCGACCGGCATCCGGAGCATGCGGAGCGGGTGCGGACGGAGCTCGATCAAGCGTGTGGAGGACGCCTGCCGGAGTTCGCGGATCTGCCTCAGCTATCGCACGCGCTGCATGTCTTCGAGGAGTCGGTGCGGCTTTACCCGCCGATCTGGGCGATGGAGCGTCATGTGATCGCTGAAGACGAGATCGGGGGATATCACATTCCGAAGGGCTCTGGCGTGATCATCAGTCCGTACACGCTGCACCGGCATCCGGCATTTTGGGAAGAGCCGGAGCTGTTCCGGCCGGAGCGCTTCGAGCGCAGGGATCATGAGGCGTATTATCCCTTCGGCGCGGGGCCGCGATTCTGCATCGGCAGCGAGTTCGCCCTAGCGGAGGCGCGGGTGATTCTGCCGATGATCCTGCGGCGCTTCTGCTTCGTGGCGGAGCCGGGGCAAAGTGGAGAGCCGGAGCCGGGGATCACGCTGCGGCTGAAGGATGGCTTCCGGGTGCGTCTGGAGGAGCGGCTTTAGTTGTGGCGCACGGGGAGCGGACTGTTTCTTGCCGGCAGTTCGGTCACCGGTTGTCGCAGGGCGTGGAGGTAGTAGACGACATGAGGGCGCGAGCCTTCGAAATGGATCTCCTTCGGGTCCGTGTCGGTGATGGTGAAGGACTCCGCCATCACTTCCTTCCATTTGTCTTCACCGATCAGATGTACTTCGAATCTTTTCATGGCATGATGAGATTCTCC
Source organism: Luteolibacter rhizosphaerae (assembly GCF_025950095.1). Taxonomy (NCBI): domain Bacteria; kingdom Pseudomonadati; phylum Verrucomicrobiota; class Verrucomicrobiia; order Verrucomicrobiales; family Verrucomicrobiaceae; genus Neoluteolibacter; species Neoluteolibacter rhizosphaerae. The sequence continues at coordinate 410,087 of NZ_JAPDDR010000006.1, forward strand.
GGGAAGTCTAACCGAAGCAAGGCGGGCCTTGGTCCTTCGCTTTGCTGCAAGGTCGGCGGGTGGCGCTTCTTGAATAGGTCCTGATCTTCGCCATGTCCGTGGTGGGACAGGGACAAAATTCTTGAATAAAGTGGGTCAATTGTGGCGTTTTTAACGCGTGAAATTGACTTCAGTTGTCGGATTCTTGCTCGTTGGCCAGCCTTTGGTCGCCTCCCCGCAGGCCGAGATCGCGTCCAAGGTGCCCCAAGCCAAGACGATCCTGGATGCGTGGCAGGGTGCCGATGCAAAGCGGGCGGAGAAGAAGGTGCACATCGTGTATTGGACGCCATCCGACCGCGATCCGGCGCCGAGATATGAGGAGCGGCTGGGGACGATCATGCAGGACATCCGCGACTTCTACGCGAGGGAGATGAAGCGGCTTGGCTTCGGGCCGATGACGATCCGTCTGGACTACGGTGACTCAGGCAAGATGAAGGTGCACGTGGTGAAAAGCCGGAAGCCCTACTCTGCCTTCGATGTGCAGTCCGGCAGCGAGATCCGCAGCGAGTGCCTGGGCACGCTGCGGGCGGCGGGGATCGATCCGGAGAAGGAGACGATCGTGATCTTCTGCAACATGTCGAACTGGGATCCGGCGAAATCCACGATCACGCAGAACAGTCCCTACTATGCCGGTGGTAGCAACCGGCAGGGAACCGCGTGGCAGGTGGATTCCCCGATCCTCGAGCTTGATTCGCTGGCGAAGAAAGAGCCGCGGGTGAAAGACGGCCAGTACGGCGACATCTCGATCGGGCGCTACAACTCGATCTTCATCGGAGGGATCTGTCACAGCTCGGGCATGCGCTCGGGCTGCCACATAACCGCGAGCGTCCGGATGAGGCGGCGGCGCTGGGAACCGCGCTGATGGGCAGTGGTAACCGGACCTATGGCGAGGATCTGCGCGGAGAAGGGAAGGGCTCCTTCCTCACCCTCGCGCACGGCTTGAAGTTGGCTTCGCATCCGATCTTCTGCGGTTCGGTGAAAGGTATCGATTCTCCTGCGAATGCAGAGTTGCACGAGGTGAAGGTGGTGAACGAAGGCAAGAGCTTCACCTACAGCGCACGGGTGACGGCGAATCCGCCGCCCTATGCGGTGCTGGGCTACATGGACCCGGAGGGTGGCGGTGACTACGACGCGACGACCTGCACGGCGATCCCGGACAAGGATGGGAACTTCAAGCTCGAAGCGGGTGCCTTGGCTGCGGGGAAGGCGGGAGTCTTCCGCGTGGTGGTGGTGCAAGCAAACGGCGCCGCCAGTTCCTTCGCCGGGGCGAGCACGCCCTTCACGTATCCCTATCTGGTAGCGAAGGACGGGACGGTGGATCTGGCCGCGACAGAAGCCCGCCTGCTGCTGCTGCCGCTCGCAAAGGCGGCGGAGAAGAAGGATGCCGCGGCGCTGGCGAAGGAGATTGCCCGGGTGAAGGCGGCGAATCCTTCCCAGGCCGTGCTTGAAGCGGCAAAGGTTTTGGCCGATCCGGCCGCGGACAAGCCGGGTGCCTCGCCCGCCCAAGCGACCGGCGACAAATGCGATCTGCCGACGGCAGCGGTGAAGTCGGCCAAGGTCGGCTGGGGTAGGGCGGTGATGAACCGCCTGCCGGATAGCGATCTGCTGTTCTCCTGTGGATCCCGGCTTTTCTCACGCGGCATCTACGCGCATGCAAATGCGAGCCATGTGTGGGATGTGGGCGGAAAGTGGAAGACGCTGAGCGGTCATGCCGGTCTGCCCGATGGACGCGATGGCGGCTCCTGCGTGTTCGTGGTGAAGGCGGACGGCAAGGAGCTCTGGCGCTCCAAGAAGACGGAGCCGGGAACGCTGCGTTCCTTCGAAGTCTCCGTGGAGGGGGCGAAGGAGATCGAACTGAGCGTGGAGGATGCCGGCGATGGCATCGGCTCCGACTGGGGATGCTGGTTCGAGCCGGTGGTGACGCGTTGATCCGGGCTTAGTGGCGGGCGGCAGGGCGCATCAGCAGTGCGGACTTGCCTGCGACGATCCGCCGCTGTTCGACCGCGTCGCCTTGAGTCTTGGCATCGGCTTCGAGAGCTTCGAAGTCGGTGCCCTGCCATTCGGGAATGAAGGTGGCAATGGTGCCGAGCAGGAGCCAGAGGCGGCGTTTGCCCTCGATGCCGAGGGCGAGCATTTCGATGGCCTCCAGCAGGCCGAGCGATTCCGGTGATAGTCCCTCCCAGCGGAGCTTCAGCATGCTCGCCTTCGAGGTGATGCCGCCGGCGGCTTCGCGCAATGCGCTGCGGTCCTCCCCGGTTTTTTCGAGCAGGCTTTCCAGAAGCTCGCGGTCTTGCTTCACCTTCGCGAGAAGCTCGCTGTAAAATTCCCGGTCGGAGGAAATCTCGCTCTTGTCGGAGAGCAGCGTGAGGACATCAATGGCGGCGAGTGATCCGGCGAGGTGGTCGTTGAGGTAGCGTTCGAGATTGCTGTCCATGAAGGGTGGGAGCGCATGAGGCATGCCATGGAATTATCAACGCGGATTGGCTGCGGGCTCGGTAGATGGCGGCGCGAATTGCACGGAAGCGGGGAGCAAATTGAAACCCTTGGCGATCAAGGCTGTTCCGATGACCCGCCACTTGTTCAAGAGGCTTAGTCTGCGAGCGAAATGACCCGGCTTGGCGGGCAAACTGCAAGGAGAGAGGAGTTATGAAAACACTGCCACCAATTGTTGTCGTGGCCGACCGTGGCCGGCTGATCGCTTATCGTTTGGATGAAGCCGACCGACCGCGGGTAGTGGCGAACGAGGAATTTGCCGAAGGGAGCCGCAAGCTTTCCGAACTCGTGACCGATCAAGCGGGTGCCTTTCCCGTAAGCGGTAGTATCGGCACCGCCTCGGCGGAGCGCCTGCCGCTCGAGAACGAATTGGAGATCCGCTGCATTCGTGCGATTGCCGAGAATATCCAGACCATCATACGCGAGGAGAAGGTCGGCCGCTGGGCCTTGGTCGCGCCTTCTCAGATCCATCGCGCGATTGTCGACCATTTGCCGAAGGAAGCGCGCGAGTGCTTGGTACTCCAGATCAAGCGCGATTTAATCAATTCGCCGTCCAAGGATGTGGTCGAAGCAATGAGGCGCGCGGCGCAGGAGAAGAGCTATGCCTGAGAGCGACACGCCCATGCATGATAAAGCTGCCCGCCGGAGAACCGACGGGCAGCTTTCGTTTATCAGGTTTCCAGCAGGTGGAACTTGATTTCGCGGCGGATTCGCGACGGGCGCGAATGCCATGAGGAACACGACTCAACCATGCCCGGCACCTCATCCGTGAGCTGGAAGCAGAACTTCCGCGGCACGGTGGTGTAGAGCGATCGGGGCGGCAGCTTCCTGCGGATGTGCTTGAGAGCAGCGCCACCTTCGTGGGTGTGGTAGAAGACGCGCCGTACGCCGATCTCCCGATGCAGGAAGTCGAGCGTGGCAGTGAGCATGGCTTCCTCCCATATGGCGACGTGGCGTTGCATTTCCTTTTCCCAGTAATCGAGCAGAGCGTCGCGGTTTAGCGTGATGCTGTAGAACTCGATCTCGCTCCCCGGCTTCGCTTTACGGGCCCGCTTGACCGCTGCGGTCATGTCGCGAATCCGGTCGGTCTGCATCTCCTCGATGAGCGCCTCGCGGCGGCCGAGATCGATATCCATGCGTGCCCATGCGATGGTGGGGAACCCGCCTCCCGCCTCGGGATGACCGTAGGCGAGGAAGGGATCCGAGCCATCCTTCGGCAGCGCTCGCTTCAGCCGCTGATACTGGGTGTTGTTGTGGTTCAGGTGTAGCACCAGGCTGACGCCGCGGCGCGATACCTGGTAGCTCTTCCAGCGAGCGGGATCGCGGCCCCAGATGCCAAGCGAGAGGCGGTAGGCCTCGGAGCCGGGCATCCAGGCGGACTCCGGGATATCGGCAGCGCGAATCTGTCCGCTGCCGATGCCTGCCATCCAGGCACGCACGGCGGGCTTTTCCAACAGCGGTGAGAATGCGGATTTCCGCAACGCGGCAACCGTGGTGCCCTGCGCCGCCACATGGCGGAGAAGGTGGAAGGCGTAGTGATCCTTGCCGTAGTGGAACAGGGTGCGTCCCATCGGCAAACATGCCATGATCTCATGGCATAACTCCGGTTTCATGTACAATAAGCTTCTTATCCGGCGGCACAGGCATGCTGCCGGTTCTCTCAAGTGCACACGGCTGCGCGGATCCGTACATGCGGGCACGAAGATCCCGCGGGAAAGAAGCGTTCAACCGTGACGGGGACGCAGGGAAGCGCGTCCTATCGACAAGCAGGTCCACCACATCCGGCTAGTGCCGGGAGCGGACCTCTCGCGTCATGGGAATGGATGCAGGCGCATGCGTGAGGAGATAGATCATGTAGCCCGCGTAGGAAAGATAAATGTGCCGGCCCCCTTTCGGATGACCGGCACACGACCTAACAGAGCTGTGTCTTGCTGGAGAGAGATGGCTTCAGCCCCAAGCCCAGCGCTCGGCCCACCAGCGATACTTGCCACTGTCTGCCATGATGTGGCCGAGGCCGGGCCATGGCAGATGGAAGGCGTAGCAGCGGATGCGCTTCTCGGCTGCCTCGGTCCAATACTTCTTGCGCGTGACCACGGCGGTGACCGGGTCGTGATCGAAAGCGATGGTCCAATCCGGATCCGCGAACATCAGCAAGTGATGATGCGCGAGGTCCATGAGGTGGAGCAGCTCCTCATCGCCGGAGCGGATGCGGAAGCAGGCATGGCCATCGGTGTGGCCGGGAGCGCCTTCCACGCGGACCATGCCGCCGAGCACCTCGGTGCCGGGCTTCACGGGGCGGAGCTTTTCCTGCAGCGTGTCGAAGTGGCCGCGGACCTCCTTGATCATTCCGGGGATCTGGTTCTTGTCGCGCTTTGACTTGGAGAAGTCAGGGTTCTCGCCGCGCCAGAAGGAGAGCTCGTCTTCCAGAAGGTAGATCTGCGCATTCGGGAAGGCGGGCTTCCCGTCGCGGACGAAGCCGTTCAGGTGATCGGCATGCGCGTGGCTCAGGAAGCCGGCAGTGACCTGCTCCGGTGCGATGCCCACGGCTGCCAGTCCATCGAAGAGCCAGCCCATCTGCGGGTTGTTCACCTTGCCGAAGCCGGCATCGAAGACCGCGACCTCGTTGCCGGAGCGGATCACCAGCACGTTCACGTAGAGGGGCAGGGTGTCCAGGCGTTCGCCGTGGCGCTCCATCTCCTCCTTCATCTTGGGACGTGCTTCCTCCGGCCACATCAGGCCGAGGCCTTCGCGGAAGCCGAGATTGCAATCGCTGATGGAGAAGGCTTCGAGCGAACCGATCTTGAAGCGGTAGACGTAGGGATCCCTGAAGGCGGGGGCGGCGGCGTCATTGGCACGTGCCTGCGGGGCCGCGCCGAGTGCGGCCATGCCTGCCAGCGCGGCGCCGACAAAGCCGCGTCGCGAGAATTCCGGTGATCCTGCGGATTCGTTCATTTGTGTGACTTCTTGACCCTTACGGGCTGCTCCGCCGCTTTTCATCAGTGAAACGCGTCTATTATGGAAGAAAAAGCGCCCGCCGCCGTGAGGCGGGGGCGCCGGGGGAATCTACGAAGGTCCCTGATTATCAGGGGACGTGTGCCGGGAGCTCGTTGGTGGTGTAGGCTTGGCTGGACTGCTCCAAGCCCGCACCGTGGATTTGCGCGTGCTGCGCGCCGCTGAAGCGGACGGTGAAGCTGGTGATGGTGCCCAGGGAGCCGATGTTGAACTGGTAGGCGCGGGAATTGATGTAGAGGTCCTCGTACTTGCCGTTCATCCAGACTTGGCCGTTGTAGACCTTGGCGTAGCGGGATGCATGGGTGGCCGGAATGGTGGTGGTGCCGGAGGAGGTGGTCATGTAGAGCACGGGGGCCGCGCCGCTGTAGAGGTCGTAGGTCCAGGCCTCGCCGATATCGAGGTGGAAGATGACGGTCCTCAGGCCGGGGACGACGCTGCTACCGCTGGTCTGGGTCTCAAGCGTGCCGCCGAAAAGATTGGGCAGGATGCCGGTGCCTCCGAAGTAGATCGAGGCGCTGGAGGGGTAGGGGCCGCCACCGACTCCGTTGGCGACCTTGGCGAGACCGCTTGAGCCGGCATCGGTGTCCACTTGGGAGGCAAGGGCACCCACCCATGCGCTCCAGCCGGGGAAGCTGCCATTGCCGGGGTAGAGGGTGGAGGTCAGCTTCTCCCAGCCTTCGGTCTTGTAGGCGCCGCCGAGACCGATGGGGTAGTAGACGCTGCCCGGCTGATTGCCTGCCGTCACCGGATCGGTATCGGCCAAGTATTCGGCCTGCGCGGTGGCGGCGAGCAGGAGGGTGGCAAGGACGGGCTTGAGGAATGTGTGTGTTGTCTTCATGACGAGGGAATGATGTGTCCTTGGGATTCCATTCCGCTCGCGCCGGGTTGCGATTGATCGGCGAGCAATTGGCTAAGTCGGCCTGCGGGATCAATCCGCCATCAATGGAAGACAATCTAACGGATGTGTGGTTCCGAGCGCCTGAAGGAACTCCGATGATGCTAGTACAAGCAGCCAATCATCTGGCGCAACGCGCCGCCATTGAAATGCAAAGATGCGTCACGGAATGGCAAGGAGCCGGGAGCGATGGCGATGGGAGAAGCCCAGTCTACGGGCTTTCTCACCGCCCCGATGATTACTACCCGCGCAGCCCTCATCACCACGGCATTGCTTGCCGTCGCTTCCACCTCCTATTCCGCCGAGCCCCCGGAGGGCATGAGCTGGATGCCATCCGATCCCCTCGATATCACGCTGAGCGGCGGGCAAGTCTATGACCCGTGGTTGAATCTCGCCAGTGTGCCGAACATGTCGCGCACCGCGCCCTTCATCATGAACGGCACGAACCGCTTCTCCGTCCCGAAGTTCCTTGTCTCCCTGTGCCTGCTGGCTCTGGCTCCCTTCGCGGGCGCCCAGTCTTTGCTGAAGTCTTATCCGCTTCAGGGGGATGTGAAGACCACCTACCGGACTTTCCTCGCCTCGCAGAATCCCTATCGGATTCCGGATAGTCCCTCGACGATGAAAGGCACCATGACGGTGGCGAGCCCGGGATACGGGGCCAGCATGGGGCTCTACAGTTGGACCGGGAACTACTCGATGACGGTGAACCAAGCGGCCACCGCGGCTCCGTCCTTCCGGATTCATCAGGTTGTCTTCCAGCTCGATGTGACCTGGGATCCGGCGACGACCTTTCCTTTTACCGGTGGCCCGAAGCTGAACTACAACGGCGGAAACCAGCAGCTTCTCGCGACGCTGCCGATGATCGTGGATGGCACCCGCGTGGTGCAGAACGAGACTGGCGTTCCGGAGATGGAGGGGATCGATTCCTTCGCTTACCGGGGGATCACCTGGCAGTGGGATCTCTCGGCGATCGCGGGTGGCGTCAATAGCGTCAGCATCCAGATGCCGTTCGCGAACCACACCTCGGTGGTGGGAGCTCGCATCGATGTGGCTTCGCAATTCGCCGAACTTGGCGGACCGGTGCTTACGCCGCTCCAGCAGTGGCGGCAGGATTACTTCCAGACCACCGAGAACAGTGGTGCGGCGGCGGATGATGCAGACCATGACGGCGACGGTTTGTCGAACCTCGTGGAGTATGCGCTGGGGACACACCCGGCCAGTCCTGCGGGTGGAGATGGGACGAGCGCGCGGCCATCCTCGTCGATCGTCGATGGCAGGCTAGCCCTTTCGTTCTCGATGCCCGGCAGTCCGCCTGCGGCGCTGACCTATCAGGTGCAGGTCAGCTCCGACTTGGTGCAGTGGACGACACTCGCGACCAAGGTGGGAACCCAAGCGTGGGTTTGGAATGCGGGCGGGACCTCCCGTGTCACCACGGTGGCCTCAGGCGAACGATCGCAGGTCACGGTGGCCGACAGTGCGGCGGTGGGAGGCAAACGGCTGATGCGTCTCAAGGTGGGCTACTAGGCCCAATGGAGCGCAAGACTATCTAACAGAATGGCCGCTCGTTCGGGCGGCGGTGGAGCAGCATTCAAATGAGAACGAAGATTCGAATCCCCCTTCACACTTTTGCCTGCACGGCGGTCCTATCATTTGGCGGGGCCCTTCGCGCGCAGGAGGAAGTGCCGGAAACAAGCGAAGAAGTGGTGGTGGCGGAGGAAGAGGAGAAGAAGTCGAGCGGCAGCGTTGTCGATGAACTCGACGAGATCGTGGTGGTGGCCACCCGTACCGAGGAGAACTGGCTGGATACTTCCGGCACGGTGACCCGCGTGGATCGCGAGACCTTGCAAGAGACCGGCGTGCAGGACCTCGGCGGGATCGTGAAGTATGATCCCACGGTGGTCGTGCCCTTCGACATGACCACGGGCGACGGTGCCGTGGCTTATGCGGCAACGGGGGCCGCGAGCTTCAACATCCGGGGCACCGAGGGCAACCGGGTGGGCGTGGAGGTGGATGGGATTCGCCAGCCGCCCGAGTATGTCTCCACTTCCTTCGATGCGGGGGCGGAGACGGGATCGGGCGGGATGGGGCGCGATTACTTCGATCCCTCTATGTTCCAGCTCGTGGAGATCCTCAAGGGCGGTGCGAGCGCGCTCTACGGCAGCGATGCGATGGGTGGCATGGTCTCCGCCCGGACGCTGACGGCCGAGGATCTCTTAGGCGACAAGGATTGGGGCGGCCTGATGCGGACCCAGTATTTCTCCCGCAACCGCGGCTTCGCCTGGCAAACCGGCGGTGCGTGGAAGAAGGATAACTTCGACTTCCTCTTGCTCTATGCCGGCAGGGAAGGGGAGGAGACGGAGAACCACGGGATCATCCCGCCGGACCCGATCGAGATGCACAGCAATGCGTGGCTCTCGAAGGCGGGCTACTCTCTGGGCGACCATCGCTTCCAGCTCACTTACGAGCAGTACGAGCGGGACGTGTATGCGAACATGCGGAGCGCACTGCATCCTTCGATCGAGATGTTCAGCATCTTCAAGAAGAGCATTGAGAACTGGCAGGATGTCGATCGCCAGCGTCTCAGCTTCAACTGGGACTGGACCCCGGAGAACGGTTGGGTCGATGCGGTGGAGACCCACCTCTACTGGCAGGATTCAAATAGCGGCAGCCGCAACCTGAGCCGGAATCCCCCGCGCACGACGGGCTTCCCGCCGGAGTGGGGTATCGATGTCTTGAAGGGGCGGAACCGGCAGCAGCAGATCAATTTCCGCACGGAGATCTTCGGTCTCTCCTCAATCGCGCGGCGCGAGATGGATCTCTTCGGTATGAAGCACCAATTGCTCGCCGGGATCGACCTCTCGCAGGAGAATTCAGCCAATCGCTTCGACCGTGTGGAGTCAACCGGCGTTGCCCTCCCAAACCCGGACGGAGGCCTGCCGATTGTTTCGACCCAGCGCACGGTGTTCGACCGCATTTCGTTCGCGCCTTCCGAGACTTATCGCTTGGGTTTATTCGTGCAGGACCAGATCAAACCGGCAGAACGTTGGACAGTCACGCCGGGACTTCGGCTGGATTACCACGAGATCGCTGTGAACCTGACCCAGTCTTATCTGGACCGGTTGTCGAATTTGATGGGCACGGGTATCGAGCCCTCGCAGGGATTCGATAATTTCAGTATGTCGCCACGTCTGGATGTGGTCTTCGAGAGCACCGAGAACACGCGTCTTTACGCCGGTTATGGCATGGGCATCCGTAATCCTACTGCGGAGGAATTGACCATGGTCTTCGATCATCCCTCGGGGGGCTTCCAGCAGGTCACCATTCCGAATCCCGATCTGAAGGAGGAAGAAAGCCATGCCTTCAAGGTAGGCTACAAGGGCGAGGCCGAGCCCGGACGTTTCGCAATCGAAGGTTTCTTCACGAAGTACAAGGACTTCATCGAGAACAATGTCCCGGTGGGCCGCTTGCCCGACAATACCGCACTCTCCACGACCAAGAATCAGGGCGAGGCGATCATCTATGGCTTCGAGGCCAGCGGCGAATGGGACATCGGCACCGCCTTCGACCGCATGCGCGGCTGGACTCTGGGCCTGAATACCGGACGGGCCTACGGCGAGAACCAGACCAAGGACACCGCGATCAATACGGTGGAACCGTGGAAGACGGTCGGCTGGATGGGGTACCAGGACGCACAGGGCACTTATGGCGCGCGCGTGCTGGGCACCTACCCCGCGGCGGTGACCCGTACCGATGACACCACGATGAACGGCCGCATGTTCCGTCCGCCGTCATGGTTCACGCTGGATGCCGTCGCCTAGTGGAAGCCGATGGAAGGCCTGACCCTCAACGGCGGCGTGAACAACATCTTCAACGAGCAGTATTACGACTGGGGCGCGGTGCGCCGCAGCGGTGGTCACATGGGCCTGGATACCTTTGGCGGACAGGCGGGTTCGGTCACGGATCGCAGCACGGCACCCGGCACCAATGTCTTCCTGTCCGCCACGTATGCGTTCTGATCAGTCCTTCTTCGCGGTGTAGTCGAAGACGGTCGCCTTTTCGAGTAGGGGCTTGAGCTTCTCCACGAAAGCCTTGTGCGCTTCGTGGGGAATGTAGGCCTCAAGTCCGGCCTTGTCCTTGAAGGTGACCAGGAAGCAGTGGGTGAAGCCGTCGTTGAGGCCTTCCACGCTCTCGCTCTTGCCCCACTCGTAGCCAGTCACGGCCGGGATCTTCTTGGGCAGTTCGGCGAAGGCTTTCTCGATCTCCTGCACCTTGTCGGCCGTGGCCTCGGGCTTGAACTTGAAGAGGACGACGTGGCGGAATTCGTTTTCGGCGACGGCGGAGTTGGCAAGGGCGGCGGACATGGCGGCAATGAGGATGGCTTTGGTCATGACTGAAGTTCCGCCTTTACGGCGGCAGGTGTCAAACTCTGGCAAGTCCGATGCGATTCCGGATAGGAAGGATTCCCGCGGCGGTGTCGAAAAACTGCACGGAATTCTCATGGCGGGCGCGGGGAATCCGGCGATCCTATCGGGCCATGGAACGCATGCCTACTCACAGCAAGACCATCGGTTACTTGCTCTGGATCTTCGGGTTCACCGGAGCCCACCGCTTTTACTTCGGCCGACCGATTACAGGAGCGATCTGGTTCTTCACCGGCGGACTCTTCCTGATCGGGTGGATCGTGGACCTTTTCCTGATCCCCGGGATGGAGCGTAGCGCCGGGCAGAAATACGAGACCGGCAAGATCGACTACTCCGTGGCATGGGTCTTGCAGACCTTCCTCGGCCCGCTCGGCATCCACCGTTTCTATATGGGCAAGGTCTGGACCGGCCTGCTCTGGCTTGTGACCGGCGGTCTTTTCCTGGTCGGCTACATCTACGACTACTGCACGCTCAACGGACAGATCGACGAGATCAACTCGGGCGAGCCCAAGCGTCTCAGCCGCTCGCCACAGGCTCTCGCGGCGCGCTGAGCGGGTTCACTTGTCCCAGATGAAGTGCTCTTGCTTGAGTGCGGTGGCCCGGGCCCGGGCTTCCGTCGCACCGGGGCTCGGGAGCATTCCGTGCTTCTGAGCCACGCCGATGGCTGCCTCCCACTTCTGCAGGGTTTCTAACAAAGCCCGGGCACGCACGCCGCACTTGTCCACCCACTGCCAGTCGGCGGGCGGGGATTTCGCCGCGGCTTGCAGCACGGAGAAATAGACATCGAGCGCCTTGTCCGAGTTCTCCGTGGTGAGCGGAAGCTCTTCGATGACCATGCCGCGGCGGTACTCGATTTCAAAGCGGCGTGATGAGTCCGCCGGCAAGCTGGCGAGCAAGTCTTCGTAGAGCGCGAGTGCCCGTTCGAGTTTTGCGATGTCGCTGCTGGCGCTGTTGTAAGGATAGAGGGCGTCCCCGAGCAGGAGGCCGGTGGTGACGCGCAGCGGCGCGTCTTTTTTCATGGTATCGAACCATGGCTGAAGTTCGGCGGCGGCTCCGTCCAAGCGCTTGAGAGTGATCAGCACGCGCGCCTTCTCCAAGCGGGCCACATCGGCGAGCGGGCCGTTCGTGGCGATGAGCTTGTCGAAGATCGCGAGGCTTTCCTCCTGGGCTTGGTTGGTGCCAACCAGCGCGGAGGCCCGGCCGGCGAGGAAGAGCGCCGGAGCGGCCAAGGGCGAGTCGGTGGTCTTGGCCACTTCATTCAGCGCGAGGCGGGCATCGTTGTAGTCCTTGTTCTCGAACAACGCGCTGCCGAGTTCGAAGCGCACTGCATTGGCCCCGGGGTCCGCGGGATACTGCTTCAGGAAGGCGGCGGCGAGTCCGGCGGCGTCCGCCCAGCGTTTCTCACGCTCCGCGAGACGGATGCCGGCGAGAGCGAGATCGGCTTGGGGAAGCTTCGCCGCATCTTCCGCGGAGATCGATTCGATCTGCGCCTTGGCAAAGGCGGGGTCGGGTGGCAGGGCATCAAGCGCGGCATGTGCGGCGGCGAGTCGTGCTTCTGCCAGACGCGGATGCTGCGGATGATCAAGGATGAAGCGATCCAGTGCTCCGAGTGCCGATGGATCGCGGACCGAGGTGAGGAACAAAGCCCGTTCCAAGGCGAGATCATCCGCGATGCGCGGGTCCTTCCCGCGTGCTTCCGCCAGCGCCTCGAAGCCCGCGAGATCGCCCGTGGCAAGGCGCGTGACCGCCGCATTCAGGGTAGCCTCCCGCAGTGCGTCGCCTTCGAGCAGGGCCGATGCCTTCTCGATTTCATCGGCGGCCAGCTTGAAGTCGCCGGTGCTGAAGGCGGAGGAAGCGGCGGCGATCGATGCACCGGCGCGCAAGGAGGCGGGGACCTCGCTGCTCTCCAGCGCGGCGAGGGCAGCCTGAGCCTGTTCCTTGCGATTGTCCTGAAGATCCCAGCGGATCATCTCTAACAGGGCACGATCGGAAAGCGGATGGCCGGGGTACTCGATGCGCAGGCGTGCCAGCAGACGACGGGCGCTGCTTTTCGAGTCCGCCGAGCCTTCGCGGCGCAGGCCGAGTGCGAGATGGAAGAGCGCTTGCGTGCCGAGCTCGTTCGCCGTCGCGACACCGGCGGGCCACACCGCGCTGACATCGCTGGCGGAGGGGGTGCCCGATCCGCCGACGATTCCGGCGGGAGGCACTGCCAAGGGCGGAGGCGGTGACCACTCGCGCAGGCGCGTGAGGATGGCATCGTCCGTGGTCAGCGGCTCCGGGAGACAGTTGAGAAGAATGGTGAAGACCTCTCCGAATTTCGGCGCGCTGCGTTCCTGCTCGATAAAGGCCAGCAGATCGTCCGTAGCAGCGGAGCGGTTGCCGGAAGCGAGCTGCGCCTTGGCCAGACCCGCGGCCGCCTCGTGCCGGTAGATCCGATAGGCCGGGTCTTCCGACTTCTCCAACACGGATGAGAAGAGCCCGATGGCCGCCTGATTCTCGCCTTTGCCGAGCTCGGCCTGCGCGCGAAGGATCTCGGAGCGCGCCCGCTCCTGGGAGTTCATCTTCAGGTTCGGGCTCGGCAGGGCCGTCAGTGCCTCATCCGCCTTGCCTTGCTCCAGCAGGATGGCGGCGATGTTCATCTTCGCCCTCAGCACCGTGGCGGCGTCCTTCTCCTTGGCCAGGATGCTCAGCGCCTCCAGGGCTCCGCCGGGATCGCCGAGCGACTCCTGGAGAGCGGCACGGGTGAAGAGCGCTTCCTGATAATGGGGAGCCGTGGCGACGGTGGCCTTCTCATCCAGCAGGGCGAGCGCCTCGGCGAAGCGTCCCGAGGTGGTAAGAGCCTGAGCCTTCCAGAAGGCCAAGGCGGGATCCGCCGCGAGGATAGGATCATCCAGGACCTTCAGGGCAGCCTCCGTTCTCCCGGCGCGGACATGGGTTTCGGCGAGACGGAGTAAGATCGTTCGCTTGCCGGTCTCATCGAGCTCCGGAGTGGTGAGCGCCGATTCGAAGCGGGTGGCCGCGATGTCCCAGAGATGGGCGGCCATCGCATCCAGCCCGTCCTTGTAGGCGGGGATGGCGGCCGGCTTCGGCGCTGCCGCCGCGGCGAGCGCGAACAGGAGCGGCAGGACGGTCACCGTGCGGCGGAACAGCATGAGGCGAGGCTAGCGCGGTGCCAAGGGAATGGCTAGCGGAGTCTCAGGACTCCACTTGGCTCGCCAGCGTGGCGGCATTGCCATCGGCCAGGATCCGGCGCAGTTCGGAGGCGCTGGTGCCCATCTCGGAGGCGGCTTCCTTGAGATCGCCATCGTGGCGCTCCAGTGCGCAGGCCGCGAGCTCGCGGGTGAACCATGCGATGGCGTTCTCGCCGGCGGGAATCGAGTCCAGGATCCTGCCTAGCGATTGCTTGAGCGCGCCCTTCTCCGAGCCCGGCGCGGCCGCCAGCGGGATATCTGCGGGCAGCAGTACGGTCGAGGAGGCCAAGGCGCAGGCGCGGGCGATCGTATTCTCCAGCTCGCGCACGTTGCCCGGCCAGCGGTGCACTTGCAGCGCGGCGATGGCTTCCGCCGAGAGGCGGATGCGGGCCATCCCGTTCTTGCGCGTGATGCGTTGCAGGAAGAACTCGGCCAGCAGCGGAATGTCCTCTGCCCGTTCGCGCAGCGCGGGCAGGCGGATTTCCACCACGTTCAGGCGGTAGTAGAGGTCCTCGCGGAAGCGACCGCCGGCCACTTCGGTGGAAAGGGTCTTGTTCGTGGCGGTGACGACCCGCACGTCCGCGCTCAGGGTTTCGTTTGAGCCCACGCGGGAGAAGGTGCCGTCCTGCAGCACGCGCAGCAGTTTCACCTGCACGGAAAGCGGCATGTCACCGATTTCGTCGAGGAAGAGCGTGCCGCCGTCGGCCTGCTCGAAACGTCCCGCACGCCGGGCAATGGCGCCGGTGAAGGAGCCCTTCTCGTGACCGAAGAGCTCGCTCTCCAGCAGGTTCTCCGGGATGGCTCCGCAGTTGATCGCGATCAGCTCCTGCTGGCGGCGCGGTGAGTATTCGTGGATGGCCTTCGCGACGAGCTCCTTGCCGGTGCCGCTTTCGCCGGTGACCAGAACCGGTGCATCCGAGCGGGCGACGCGGCCCACGATCTTGAAAACATCCTGCAGGGCGCGGGAGACCCCGATGATCTTTACGCGGCCGTCCAAGCTCGGCATCTCGGCTGCCGGTTGCTCGGCGGACTTGCGGTCGTCCGCGGTCTGGAGAGCCGTTTCCACCACCGGGCGCAGCTCGAAGGGCAGGGCCTCCTTGCGCATCACATCGTGGGCACCGCGCTGGGTGGCCTCGATCACTTGGCCCGTGCTCGGGAAGCCGGTGGTCAGGATGACCAGCGTGGCGGGAGAGACTTGGCGCAGGCGGGAGAGGAGCTCGAGACCATCGAAGGGCTGGAGCTGGATATCCGCCACCACCACGTCCACGGGGGTCTTCTCGACCACCTTCACCGCGTTGTCCGCATTGTCACAACGCAGGATGCGAAGCCCGTTCGCGGTCAAATGCTTCGTAGCCCACTCCAAGAAGTCGTGGTCTTGATCAACGAGAAGAATCGTTTGCTCCGGCGGGACGTCGGCCATGGGTTGCTGCAAGAGCAATCATGTCTCGCCCACAGAACAAGCGCAAGAACTGGCTGTCTGAGGGAAATTACGGTGTACATGAGAATCACTCATGAATCCGCGGTGGTGGAATCAGAGTGGCTCAGAATGGCGGCCGATTTTGCGAGAATGTCGGCGGCACCCGGAATGTCCGGTCTATCGTAGCAATTCCCGGACCAGCAGGAGTCTTAAGATGGCGGAAGAAGGATGCCGTGCCGTACGAGTTCTTCGACCAAAGCGGCGATCCGGGATTCCAAGTCCTCGATTCCGGCGAAGGCCGGGTTGGCACGGATCTCGGCGAGCATGGCTACGGGGGGCTGGCCGCTCCGGGCGAGTTCCAAGAGGCGCAGGATGTTCTCGTCGATCTGGCCATCATAGGAGAGGCGGCCGGGGCTGATGAGGCGGATCGTCTGGCGCTGCCAGCCGCCTCCATCCAAGGTCATGGCGGCCTCGGCCCGCAGGCCGGGGGATACGGTATAGACCGTATCGAGGAGCGGGAGTCCGCTCCGCAGCGCGGTCTCGGCGCGTAGCACGCGCAGCACCTCCGCCCCGGCGCTGGGGGATAGTTTCCCGGCATCGCGACTATCGCAGCGGGTCCATTCCTCGCCCGGGGCGCACTTCTCCACCACGATGAAGCCGCCGCTCAGGCAGGTGATGCCGCGCCGCGCGTAGTGATCCAGCCAGCGCTGCATCTCCGGCAGTGCGGAGTCCGTGGCACCGAAGCGGACATCCCCTTCGATCCACTTCCAAGCATAGTCGGAGGGCGAGCTACAGTCGGTTAGGAAAAGCCAGCGACGCAGGCCTTCCGGAGCGATCCAGGAAAGTGGCGCTTCACTCCAGTCATCCTCTGTCGCGTGGCCCCAGTTCAGGAGCAAGATGGCGATGCCGCCGGGGGCGAGGTGTGAGGGAATCTCCCGTAGCAAACGGGCGCAGATCGGGTCATCGGTGGGAGCCTCCCGGTAAATTAGGTCGCTGCCCGGCGATTGGACGTAGGGAGGATTTGCCACGATCAGGTCGAAGCGCTCGCCTGCCACCGCCGAAAAGGCGTCGCCCTGCCGGTAATCCACGGCAGGCGCTCCGGTGAGGACCCGGGTGAAGCGGCCGAGTGCGAGGGCCCGGGGGTTCAGGTCGCTAGCCACCACATCGTGGCCCGCTGCCGCGAGTTGTTGGGCCAGCCAGCCGATGCCGCAGGCTAGTTCCAGCACCCGGCGGCCTTTCTCCATGGGCGGGGTGAGCGAGGCCAGAAGCAGGGAAGAGGGACCGATTCCCATCGTCTGATCGGCCTCGCCCGTGGCTTGCCGGGAGAGGAAATCGCAGGCGATCCATGAATCTCCCACGGGGCAGATCTGATAGAGAGATTGGAAGCTGCCTTCGCTTGCTTCCATGAATCCCATCTCCAAAAGCGGCAGGACGCTGTCTCCCAGCACGGCTAGCACCGCGTCGCCCTCGAGCCGATCGCCCAGGGTGAAGAGGCGGATCAGCGTTGCGATCGGGGAGTCTGGATCGCAGCGGCCGAGCAGGGCAGCCCGTGAAATCTTCGAACGTAGCCAGTGCTCCGGCAGGCCGAGGACTTCCAGAGCTTCGCGGACGAAGCCGCCGCGCCGGAGCCGCTTGCGGAAAGGCTCCGCGTCCCATTGATCGAGCCCGGGGAAGTAATTCTCGGGCGCGAGGCTCACGGCTGCAGGCGCACGCGGTAGAAGCCGATCGTCCCGCCCGCCGGCACCGTGGCGGTTCCGGAGCCGGAGGAAGCGGTTACCGTGGCCACGGTGGAGAAGGAGCTGGTGAGATTCGGCGACCACTCGACCACATAGGTCGCGCCCGCCTTCGCGTTCCAACTGACTTGGGCATTGCCATTGCCGAGCACCACGTTCGCCTTGAAGAAGGAGGCACCGGATTTCGGATGAGTCCCCAGAAGATACTCTTCCCGGTTGGTCAATCCATCGCCGTCCGGATCCGCATTCGCATCATTGGTGCCGATGGAAAGGCCGTAGGTGGCCTCCCATGCGTCGGGGATCCCGTCGCTGTCGCTATCGGGATTGGGCGGTTCGCTGTCCGGGGGATTGCCGGTGCCGGAGCTGCCGGTGTTGTTTTCGAAATTGAAGGTCGAGTAGAACTGGGTTCCACGGACCGGCTCGAAATAGCTGTAGGTGATCTTCTTGAAAGCCAGACCGACGGTTTCGGTAGGTGCTTCCCCGTTGCCGGAGATTGTCTGCGACGTCAGGAAAATGCCTTCCAAGCGGATGCGGCAGAAGGTCTCGTTTCCCTCCGCGGTAGAGCGAACCAGATCGAGCGTTGCTTTCGGGATCTCGGCGCCGGTGGTAGTGGCTTGGAAGAGCTTCGGCGAAGCCTTGTCAACGAGCTTGAGCAAGCCAAATCCCTGCGGTGCCGCACGCTCCTCCCCGCTGAACTCGAAGCCGGTGATATCGATCCAATTGCGGTGCATCGCATCCCGGCTTTCACCGGGGATGGTTCCGTCGAAATCGAGCCATGCTCGGATCGCGGCTTGGGCGCCGTTTACCGCGAGAAGCATGACGGCAAACGCCGCAGCGGTGCTTCCGATGGAAGGGCGAAGTTTCACTTCGTGTTCTCCGCGAAGTTCCAAGTCACCTCGGGTTGTGGAATCGGGACCCCCTTCGCATCGAGTGCCGAGTAGATGATGCTGATCTTCTCGTAGCTGAGCTCGATCGTCTCGGAAACTCCGTCATCACCCGCAGCTCCGGAGCTATCGATCTTGGTCACGAAGGCATTGGTGAGCACGATCTTGTAGAAGACGACGGGCGCGGTGGCTGAAGCAGTCGTAGCGAGTTCCATCGTCACGGTCGGGAGGGGCTGCCCTTGGACGCTCTGGAGAAAAAGTTGTGGCGAAGCCTTGTCGACCCGCTTGGTGATGATGAAAGGCTTAGCGGTGGCCTTTCCTGCTCCGCTGCCGCTGCCACCGATGAGCACCGGTGTCTCCGTGCCGAAGCTGAAGCTTAAAGCGTTGCACCACTCGCGATGGACCTTGTCCACCGACTCGCCTTTGATGTCGGAAAACTTGATGAAAGTGTCGAAGGCGGCATCCGCTCGCGTGACGACGAGGCTGACCGCCGGGGCGGCCAAGGCGAGGGTGCGGGATAGGGAGGAAGGGCGCAGCGTTCTCACGCTTACAGCCTGCACCTAGATCCTTTCAAATGTCAAGGTAAGGGGGTGGTCCGGACAAGCGGGGCATCAGGAAAGCGGAATAATGCGCGAAGGTCTAGGATGCGTCGGGACCCGGGTTCGCTCGCTACAATCCCCCGAATCGGCGGTGGCGGCGGGCGTATTCCTGAGCTGCTTCCCGGAGATCCTCTTGGCGGAAATCCGGCCAGAACTTTTTGAAGATCACGATTTCCGCGTAGCTGATCTGCCAGAGTAGGAAGTTCGAGACCCGCAGCTCGCCAGAAGTGCGGACCAGCAGGTCGGGATCGGGGATTTCCGCGGTGTAGAGCCGGGCGGCGAAGCTGGCGTTGTCGATCTTCGCCGGGTCGATCTTGCCGGCGACGGCATCCGCGGCGAGCGAGCGGGCGGCCTCCACGATCTCCTCGCGTGCACCGTAGGACAGGGCGAGCACGAGGGTGAGCGAGGTATTGCCCGAGGTTCTCTCGATCGCCTTGTCGAGCTTGCGCCGGGTGCGGTCCGGCAGGCGGTCGAGGTGGCCGATCGCCTTGAGCCGCACGTTCTGCTTCATCAACTCGCTGGATTTCTCCTCCAGGAACTTCTCCAGCAGGGCCATCAGCGCGGTGACCTCCGCGGCGGGGCGGTTCCAATTCTCGGAGGAAAAGGCGTAGAGCGTCAGATACTCCACGCCGAGTTGCTTGCAGGCTTCCACGCATTCCCGCACGGACTCCGCCCCGGCGCGGTGTCCCTCACGACGCGGCAGACCGCGCTCCTTCGCCCAACGCCCGTTGCCATCCATGATGATGGCGATGTGGCGGGGGATGGAGCGGTCTTCGTTCATCGGGAGGACCGCATTGGAATGCGGATGAGCGAGCATGGGATGAAGCGGCAGTGAAAATCAGACGACTAATGTCTGAGCGCGATCCGGACCGACACCGACGAATTTCACCGGTGTGTCGCAAAGTTCGCTCAGGCGCTTGAGGTAGGCCTTCGCGTTTGCCGGGAGTTGATCGAAGGAAGTGGATGCCGTGGTGTCCTGTTGCCAGCCGGGAAGCTCCTCGTAGACCGGCTTGGCGCGGTCCCAAGCGTGGCGGTCGGCAGGCGGCAGCTCGTGGATGGTCCCGTCGATATCGTAGCCGGTGCAGATACGGAGGCTCTCGTAGTTGTCGAGGCCGTCGAGGTTCGTGACGGCCAGTCCGGTGGCGCCGTTCACCATGCAGCCGTGGCGGAGCAGCACGGCATCCAGCCAGCCGCAGCCGCGCGGGCGGCCGGAGACCACGCCGAACTCGCGACCCAGCCCATGCAGATACTCGGAAAGACCCTCGTCCACGGTGGGGAAAGGGCCGGAGCCGACACGAGTGGTGTAGGCCTTGCAGACACCGATCACCTGCTGGATCGCATTCGGCGGCAGGCCGCTACCGGTGCAGGATCCGCCGGAGGTGGTATTCGAGGAGGTGACGAAGGGATAGGTGCCGAAGTCGACATCCAGTAGCGAGCCTTGGGCTCCCTCGAAGAGGATCGTCTTGCCTTCCTTCCATGCCTTGTGGAGCACGGGGATGGTGTTTGTCACGTGCGGGCGCAGGCGCTCGAAGGCGGCAAGCACTTCATCGGCTTGCTGGACGGCGTCGAAGGTCGGTAGGCCGTACTTCGCGAGCACTTCGTTCGCGTCTTCGGTGCGGTGGGCCACCATCTCGCGGAAGAAGGGCTCGTCGAGCAGGTCGGCGATGCGCAGGCCGCAGCGGTTGATCTTGTCCGCGTAGGTGGGGCCGATGCCGCGCTTGGTTGTGCCGATCTTGCGGTCGCCGAGGGCGAGTTCGCGGGCGGCATCCAGTTCCTTGTGCAGCGGCAACACCACGTGTGCGCGGTCCGAGATGAGCAATTTATCCGCGGTGATGGCCACGCCCTGCGCTTCCTGGCGCTCGATCTCCGCGACCAGGCCCACGGGGTCCACGACCACGCCATTGCCGATCACGTTGACCTTGCCATCCCAAAGAATGCCGGAAGGAAGCAGGTTCAGGATGTAGCGGACACCTTTCGCGATGACCGTGTGACCGGCATTGTTACCGCCTTGGCCGCGCACGACCACATCGGCGCTCTCGGTGAGGTAATCGACAATCTTGCCTTTTCCTTCGTCTCCCCACTGGAGACCGGTGACGATGGTGTTCATGTTTCTTTAACCGCGAATGGAAGAAATGGGCATGGGTCTTGCCGGGAGCGATCGCGGTGTTCGCAGCCGGAAAAGCCGGGTCTTACTTCGTCGAATCGATCAGCGCCGCGAACTCCTCGAAGAAGTAGGTGGCGTCGTGAGGGCCGGGAGCGGCCTCCGGGTGATACTGCACGGAGAAGACCGGCATGTCCTTGTGGCGGATGCCTTCGACCGTGTCGTCGTTGAGGTTCAGGTGCGTGACCTCGACGTTCGAGGGCAGAGAGTCCGGATCGACGGCGAAGCCGTGGTTCTGCGAGGTGATCGAGATCCGGCCGCTGCGGAGATCCTTCACGGGCTGGTTGCCGCCGCGGTGGCCGAACTTCAGCTTGTAGGTCTTGCCGCCGAAGACGTGGCCGAGGATCTGGTTGCCGAGGCAGATGCCGAAGACCGGCTTCTTGCCGATAAGCTTCTTCACTTCCTCGTGGATGTAGCCGAGGGCTGCCGGGTCGCCCGGACCGTTCGAGAGGAAGATGCCGTCCGGATTCTTCGCGAGCACGGACTCGGCGGAGGCGCGGGAGTTCACCACGTCCACCTCGAAGCCGGCCTGGCGGAGGCGGCGGAGGATGTTCCACTTGATGCCGAAATCGAAGGCGACGATGCGGTGCTTGACCGGCGGCAATTCGAGGTAGGTCTCGAGCTGGCCGGTAGAGGCGTTCGGTAGCGCGAAACGGCGGGAGTCATCCTGCCAGATGTAACCGCTTTCGGTGGAAACTTCCTGAACGTAGTCCATGCCTTCCATCGAGGGGGAGGCTTGGGCCGTTTTGATCGCGGCTTCGGAGTCCAGCTCCGTGGTGAGGCAGGCGCGCATGGCACCGCGGGAGCGCAGGTGCTTGGTCAGCGCGCGAGTATCGACATGCTCGATGCCGACCACGCCATGCTGGCTGAAGTAATCCGGCAGGGACTGGCGGGAGCGCCAGTTCGAGGCGACCGGGGAAAGTTCACCGATGACGAAGCCGCGGACGTGCGGGGCTGCCGACTCGGCGTCTTCCGGGTTGATGCCGTAGTTCCCGATTTGCGGGTAGGTCATCGCGACGATCTGACCGCGATAGGAAGGATCGGTGATGACCTCCTGATATCCGGTCATCGAGGTGTTGAAGCAGATCTCACCGGTGGTGGTTCCGGTGGCACCGAAGGCACGGCCTTCGAAAAGGCGGCCGTCTTCAAGAGCTAGAATGGCTTTCATGGGCGCGGGACGGCCGCGCAGGAGCGCTACCCGCGCGGCGCGCGGACGGTAGGGGAGGGGCGGGCGGACTCACAAGCGGAATCCGGACAGGATTTCCGTCACCCCTTCAAAATCCACGCGCCGCCGTGCTGCGAGCAGCGCCGGATGTCAAAAATTCTCCTCCGCGACCTGCCTCCGGAGCTTGTGGGCGCGGGACAGGTTGTTTTCAAAGATGTCCTGGAGCCGCTTGGTGAAATCGTGGGCGGATTCGCCTTCCTCCACCCGCACGGGGTCGCCGAGTTCGAAGCTGAGGCGGATCGGGAGCTCGGGTTTTTTCCAGAGCGGCCAGCCCTTTTCGAGGAAGCGGGTATTGCTACGGATGAAGACGGGTCGGACCGGCACTCCCGCTCTCTTCGCGATCAGGGCGCAGCCACCGCCGAGCGGATTGATCCAGCGGGCATCGCGGCGGGTGCGGGTTCCTTCCGGGAAAAGGAGGAGCTGGCCGCCGTTCTGGAGCGCCTCCGCAGCGTCCTTCACCATCCGGGGAGACGAACCGTTCGGAATGTAGCCTGCGAGCCGGGCCCCGCCGCCGAGGAAGGGGTTCTTCAGGATCGACTCCTTCATGATGCAGATCGGCTGCGGCAACTTGGAAATCACGAAGACGGCGTCCCAGAGGGAGGTGTGATTGGGCGCGATGATCACCGGGCCCGACTCGTTTTTCAGGGCGTTGAGCGAAGCGAGGTCGGCGTGGACCAGGTCGGTGAACTTGAGGTAGCGGACGAAGACCCGGAAGGCCCGGTGGAGCAGGCCACGACCCAGCTTCTTGGCCGTGGAGCAGGGGAGAACGAGGATCAACGGGATGGAAACCGCCGTAAAGAGGAGGCCGAACACGCCCCAGTAAGCAAATGCCCCCAAGGTCGCGGTTAGATCCCAAAGCCAGCGACCCCAGCGCTTCGGCTGGGTTGTCGCAGCCTGGGCGGGCGCGGCAATGCTATGGGTGTCGGCGGGTGGCATGGGAGGGAACGCGCGTCTAGTCTAACCGAGCCCGGGGGATCGGGTCGAATCAAAATTCCGCTGCAAAAACGCGCATGCCGCTTGCCAGTGCGGGGTCGGGAGGGATGGATGCCGCCATGAACGACCCTCTCGCCGCGCTGCCCCATGGCCCGGAATTCCGTTTCGTGGATGCCTTGGTCTCGCTGGATCCGGGAACATCGGCCGTGGCGAGTTACCGGGTGCGGGGTGACGAGGCGTTCCTGGCGGGGCATTTCCCCGGAAATCCCTTGATGCCGGGGGTGATCCTGATCGAGGCCATCGCGCAACTCGGCGGGGTGGTGGCGCAGAGCGATCCTGCGATTCCGCCGCTGGCAAACCTGCTTCTCACCGGAGTGCGCGGCGCGAAGATCCTTGGTGCGGCGACGCCGGGTGAAGTCCTCAGCATCCGCGCCGAGGTGGAGGGTCGCCTCGGCGGAATGATTCAGGTCTCCGGGGAGGTTAGAAGCGGCGAGCGTCTTCTTGCCAGTGCGAAGGTCATGCTGAGCGGTCAGGAAGCGTAGCGCTTCTTCAATTCCGCCCGCCCGAGCCGCCATGCCTCTTCGGTGGCATCCGTGATCCAATGACGCGGGCACTCCCAGCCTGCCAAGGCGTCGATGGCGGCGTGGCGGACACCGTCCAGCGAGCCGCTTATGAGTTCGACCATGGCGGTGATTTCCTCGACCCGCTCGGGATCGTGGCTCGGCACGCCGAAAACCCGGGCCCGGGCGACTAGGCCGGTCGCCATCAGGGCGGCTTCGATCTTGGCCGGGCCGATCTTGCGGCCGGCGACGTTGATCGATTCCGCGCCGCTGCTGGCGAGCATCAAGCGGTCATCTTGAAGGCTGCCGAAGTCCTGAGTCAGGAAGCGGCCGCCGCCGAGGAGTTCGCCCTCCCGGGACTGGGCATAGCCGGAGGCCACGGAGCCGCTGGTGACGAGGAAGCGCCCGGATTCGTGGATGCTGACGCTCACGCCATCAAGAGGCGTTCCGAGATCGGCGGCGCTGCTGCGCGGAGAGTTGGAGCTATCGAAGGAAATGCCGCCGCATTCGCTGGCACCGTAGAAATTGTGGAGCTTGAGGGCGAAGCTTTCGTGAACGGCGTGTTCCAGCTCCAGCGAGAGCGGGGCGCCGGCGGAGATGGCCAGCGAGATGCGGGCGTGAGCGAGGATTCCCGAGCGATGCCAAGCCTTCCAAATGGACGGGACGGCGGAGACGGTGAGGCGGTCGTGGATGGCGAAGGCATCCGCGACCACCCGAGGGAAGGGGACTTCCACCGCATGCACGGGAACCCCGCGCAAGAGAAGGGGGAGGATGATATTCGAGAAGCCGTAGGAATGGGTGACCGAGATGGCCGCCAGATTGGGGACGGCGGGATCGAGGTCCATCGCCATGCAGAGGCGATCGGCATCCGCGGCGATCTGTGCGGCGGTGAAGAAGACGGCGCGGGGTTTGCCCGCGATGCCGGGAGTGAGCTTCAGGTGGGCGGTGCCGTCCGGGATGAGCAGGGGGAGATCGGGATCGGGCGCGTCCTTCTCGACGGGCAAGACGGGCTGGTTGTCCCGCCAAGCCCGGAGGACGGCGACGGCGACTTCCGGCACGCCGCCGCGGGCGATAACCGGGAAGAGAGCAGGGGGAGAGGCGTCGAGGCGGTCGGCCAGATCGGCGAAGGTCCAGCGGTCTTGTCCATCGATGATGGCGATGCGATCGCGATGCCGGTCCAAGGTTTCGAGCCAGCGCTCGTGGAGGAGGGAAACCGGACGTCTTGAATTCGGCGGCATGAATCGGAGGCGATCCAAGTGACGGCTTTACCCTTTGGAATCAAGGTATTCCCCGGTTTGTAGCTAAAAATGGAAACCGGGTGTCACGATTGGGCGGAGTTATTCGTCGTAGGGGTAAATGGGGGTGATGACAGAGAAAGTGAGTCCCGACCGTCTGGACGGTTTGACGTCCGACCGTCTGGTCGGTAGGGTGGCCGGGCGACATGACGAGAGCAAACCCGAGTGCGAAGGACCTGTTGCTGGACGCTGCCGAATCGGTGGCGGTGCGGGATGGTGTGGCGCGGCTGACCTTCGACGCGGTGGCGGCGGAGGCGGGGGTGAGCAAGGGCGGGCTGCTGCACTACTTCGCGAGCAAGGACCAGCTGATCGAGAGCATGGTGCTGCGGGCGGCGGAGGGCTGGCGGCAGCACTTCATGTCCTCCTACGAGAGCGTGCCGGAGGGCCCGGGGCGGATGGTGCGGGGGCTCCTGCGGGGCTGCTTCACGGACGCGCAGGCGTGGACGGAAGAACTGCGGCGCAGCTACTCCTCGGTCTTCGCGGCGCTGGCGCAGAATCCCGCGCTGATCCAGCCGATGCGGGAAACGTACGAAGAACTTTACAGCTATTTGAAGGCGGACGGTCTCGCCGAGGGCGTGGCCGAAACGATCAGCACGGCGATGGACGGGCTTTGGTTCTACTGGGTGCTTCGGCTGCGGCCTGTGGTGCAGGAAGACCTGGACCAGATGCGCACGGTGCTGGAACGGGCGATTTATCGGGCGATCGACGCCGCCGCCGATGAAGACGGATCTCAGACGACTACTCCTCAGGAATCATGAAAGCATCACAGTGGGTTGCATCCCTCGGGCTGATTGCCGCGGTGGCGGCAGTTGGCGCCGGATTGGCGATGAAGAAGAAAGCCGATATCCAAAAATCGATGGCGGAGGCGGCGATGATGCCCGAGCCGATGGAAGCGGTGATCGTGCAGTCAGCGCGTGAAACGGAGCACCGGCGGGTGACCACGGCGGTGGGCTCGGTGCTGGCGCTGCGTTCCGTGACCCTGAAGAACGAGCTGGCGGGCACGGTGGAGAAGGTGGATCTCACGCCGGGCAAGATCGTGGAGGCAGGCGAGGTGCTGGTGGCCCTGGATGTTTCCGTGGAGGAAGCGGAGCTGAAAGCTTTGGAAGCACAGGCGGCCCTGACCGAAGCGACCTTGAAGCGGGTGGAAACGCTGACGAGCAGCAGCGCGAGCTCGAAGAAGGATCTGGATCAGGCACGGGCGGAGCGCGACGTGGCGCTGGCGCAGACCGAGCGGACCAAGGCGATGATCGCCCGCAAGATGATCCGCGCGCCCTTCCGGGCGAAGATCGGCCTCTCCGACGTGCACCCGGGACAATACTTGGTGGAAGGCACGGAGCTCACCACCCTGCAGGGTGTGGATGAGGCGGTCTTCGTGGATTTCGCGATCACGCAAGCGGTGGCGGTGGGCCTGAAGGAAGGCGACGTGGTGGAGGTCGTGGGGCCGAACAAGGATGCGCCGGTGAGCGCCTCGATCGTGGCGCTGGATGCGCGGATCGACCGGGCGACGCGGAGTGCCTGGGTGCGGGCGAAGGTGGCGGATGCCAGCAAGCTGCAAGCGCCGGGTGCCTCGGTGCAGGTGAGGGTGCCGGTCGGGGCCGCGCGCAAGATGATTGCGATCCCCGTGAGCGCGCTGCGCCGCGGTCCGGAAGGCGATCATGTCTTCGTGGTGATGGCGGACAAGGAAGGCAAGCCGCGGGCTTCGCTGCGCCTGGTGCAGGGTGGAACGGTGCAGGGCGACGAGGTCCTGATCGAGAAAGGCCTGGCCGTGGGCGATCAGGTGGCTGCATCCGGATCCTTCAAGCTGCGCGAGGGCGTGCTCGTCGCGGATGTGGGCAAGGCGCCGCAGGAGAAGCAGGCGCACTAGAGAGCCAAGAGCCAAGAGCTAAGAAGAGACTTAGGACTTCAACCCGGCACCGCCGGACCTTTCGGAGAAAGGTCCCTGCCTTACTGTCATGCGCTCCTTTACCGATACCTTTATCAAACACCCGGTGCTGGCCATCGTGGTGAACCTCGTGATCGTCCTCGTGGGCTGGCGGGCGATCGGCTCACTGCCGGTGCAGCAGTACCCGAAGCTGGAGAGCTCCTCCGTGCTGGTGACGACGCTCTATTATGGAGCGAGCGCCGAGACGGTGCGGGGCTTCCTGACGACGCCGATCGAGCGGGTGGTCTCGCAGATCGGCGGGGTCGATCACGTGGAATCCACGAGCCGGGCCGGAGTGAGCACGGTGACGGTGCGGCTGAAGCTGAACCACGACACGACGGCAGCGCTGGCGGAGATCAATGCACGCCTGCAACAGGTGCGAGCGGAACTGCCCGCGGAGGCGGAGCCGCCGATGGTGGAGATCCAGCGCGCGGACCGGCCTTATGCGACCTTCTACCTGAGCTTCACCTCCTCCGAACGGAGCGTGTCCGCGGTGACGGATTGGCTGGCGCGATCGCTGCAGCCGCAGTTCGCGACGCTGCCGGGGGTGCAGCGGGTGACGATCGAAGGCGGGCGGCAGATCGCGATGCGGGTGTGGATCGATCCGGACCGCCTGGCTGCGTTGAACCTGACGCCGGGTGATGTGCACTCGGCGCTGCGACGGAACAACTATCTGGCCGCGGTGGGACGCACGAAGGGGAACCTGGTGGAGATCAACCTGCTGGCGAACACGGACCTGCGTTCGACGGATGAATTCGAGAAGCTGATCGTGGTGGAGCGGAACGGCTCGATCGTGCGCCTGACCGATGTGGCGAAGGTGGAGTTGGGCGCGGAAGAGCCCGACTACATCGCGAAGCACAGCGAGAAGGAGGGCGTGTATCTAGGCATCTGGCCGCTGATCGGATCGAACGAAATCGATGTGGCGAAGGCTCTGGAGAAGGAGATGGAGCGCATCAAGCCGACGCTGCCGGATGACATTGAGATGAAGCTGGCCTTCGACGGCACGATGTTCATGCGCGAGGCGCTGAAGGAGATCAGCAAGACGCTGATGGAGACGATCCTGATCGTGGGCCTGGCGGTCTTCATTTTCATGGGCTCGATCCGCACCGCGATGGTGCCGCTGATCGCCATGCCGATCTCGCTGATCGGCACGGCGGCGATCATGCTGGCCTGCGGCTTCAGCCTGAACCTGCTGACGATCCTGGCCATCGTGCTTTCCGTGGGTCTGGTGGTGGACGATGCGATCGTCGTGGTGGAGAACGTGGAGCGACACGTGCGCGAGGGTAAATCGCGGATCCAAGCGGCGCTGATCGGGGCGCGGGAACTGAAGGGGCCGGTGGTGGCGATGACCATCACGCTGGCGGCGGTCTATGCGCCGATCGGTTTCCAAGGCGGCCTGACGGGTTCGCTGTTCCTGGAGTTCGCCATCACGCTGGCGGCGGCGGTGATCGTGTCCGGATTCGTGGCTCTAACACTTTCACCGGTGATGAGCTCGCGCTTCATCCACTCGAAGGGTCACGAAGGACGCCTGACGCGTCTGGTGAACCGCGCCTTCGACAAGGTGAAGGCGGGCTATGCGGTGCTGCTGGACGGAGCGCTACAGATCCGCTGGGCGATCATGGCGGTGGCGGTGTTGATCATGCTGGCGGCGGTGCCTTTCTACATGTTCTCGGAGAGCGAGCTGGCACCGGTGGAAGACCAGAGCCACATCAGCCTCTTCATGGACACGCCGCCGGACTCGACGATCGAGTCCGCGAACCGCGATTCGCTGGAGCTGGTAAAGGCGGTAACGGCCTTCCCGGAGACGGATTACATGTGGTCGCTGACGGCGGGCTGGGGTGGCTTCGGCGGGATGGCGACGAAGGGTTGGAAGGAGCGCGAGCGGACGACGGAGGAGATGTACATCGAGGTCTTCGGTGCGGTCTCGCAGGTGCCGGGCATCCGGGTTTTCCCGAGGCTCGATCCGCCGCTGCCGACCTCCGGCCAGCATGATGTGGAGCTGGTGCTGCAGACGGACGGTCCGGTGGAGCCGATGATCCAGACGGCCTACGAGATCATCGGGGCGGGTTTCCAGAGCGGGAAATTCCTGTATGTGGATACAGACCTGAAGATCGACCGGCCGGAAGCGCGGGTGCAGATCGACCGCGACCGGATCGCGGACCTCGGGCTGGATCTGGCCGGCGTGGGCCAGGAGCTGGGCACGCTGTTAGGCGGGGCCTATGTGAACCGCTTCAACTACTTCGACCGGAGCTACAAGGTGATCCCGCAGCTGGGTGATAGCGATCGTGCGGCGGTGGGGCCCTTGCTCGACCTGAAGATCAAGACTCCGGCGGGCGATCTGGTGCCGGTCTCGACCTTCACCAGCGTGGAGGCGACGACTTCGCCGCGGACGCTGAACCGGTTCCAGCAACGCAACGCGGTGAGGATCTTCGGCGGGGTGACGCCGGGGGTGACGAAGGAGGCAGGCCTGACGGTGCTGGAAGATGCGGCGAAGAAGTCGATCGGGCCGGACACGACGATCGACTACGCGGGCGAGTCACGGCAGATCCGCAAGGAGGGATCGGCGCTGGTGGTGACGCTGGGCTTCGCGGTGGTGCTGATCTATCTGGTGCTGGCGGCGCAGTTCCACAGCTTCCGGGATCCACTGATCATCCTGCTAGGCTCGGTGCCGCTGGCGATCTCCGGGGCGCTGGTGTTCACCTTCCTGGGCTTCACGACGATCAACATCTACTCGCAGGTGGGGCTGATCACGCTGGTGGGCTTGATCGCGAAGAACGGGATCCTGATCGTGGAGTTCGCGAACGAGCTGCAAACGAAGGGTCTGGAGAAGGTGGCGGCGCTGCGGGAGGCGGCGCAGACGCGCCTGCGTCCGGTGCTGATGACGACGGCGGCGACGGTGTTCGGTCATGCGCCGCTGATCTTCGTGACGGGTGCCGGTGCGGAGTCGCGGAACAGCATCGGGATCGTGCTGGTGGCGGGGATGATCGTGGGAACCTTGTTCACCCTTTTCGTGGTGCCGGCGTTCTATTCGATCATCGCGGCGAAGCACGAGAAGGTGGAGGATATCGAGGTGGAAGAAGGGGAGATGTTTGCGACCCATGCTCCGGCTCCGGCGGGGGCTTGATTTGAAGAATGGGACCGGCTGCCTGAGGGACGGGTGGCCGGTGTGCTTCTGCAGCGAAGAGGGGCGGGAGTCGCGAGAATTGAAAGGCTGGGAGAATTGATCAAAGAAGCGAGTCGCAAGATCGTCTTAGAAGCCGTCTGAAAAATCATCTCCGTCCGGATTTTGATCTGTACTAGCCGGGTGAGGTATTGGAGAAGCTCGCGATGCGCGAGTATCCCTGTAGCCTCACCGATTCCGAATGGGAGATTCTTC